>JBAYGM010000001.1:0-22943 GCA_041666705.1 Candidatus Altimarinota bacterium
CAAAAGCTCCATTATTCTCCAGGTCCTTTGACTTTTTTGATTCTGCGTCTAATGCGTAAATTAGTTTTCTTCGAATTTCCGGAATACTACGCATTCCTCCGGAAAATCCACCTCCGCCAACTTCGCACGGAAAGTCATGAAGAAATGTAACTTTATAAGCTATATTTACTAGATCATCTCCACTGTCCAAACTTTCTTCCAGCGATTCAAGCATTATCTTCCCCGCCTCAACGCTTCTGGTTAAGCCGTCAGCCTTTAAAGCATCATCGATAGTCCCCCTGCTTGCGCTACCCATATTTCTATTCCATCATAAATACTCATAACCCGCTCTCTAAGATTGCCTTGAGGCTCAGCCGCTCTGTCTGCTCGTCCCGCTGTTGCATCTGAAATAGCAGCCACGCCCGCAACAACGCCTCCGGCTTCAGCCTTTGCGCCCGGATTTTTCAATGCAGCAATTAATCTTTCAAGAACCTCCGGTGAAGGGACTACGCCTTTTCCAGCGGCTTCAATTAAATCTTCTGCGACTCGATCCGGATCAAAATTTGGTTCTTCTGTTTTTTTCATTATTTAGATTATAACATAAATTATATGTTATTACAAATTGCACTTTCCGCCACGTGACGGGAATCTATACGATAAAATAAATCAAAAATTGCGTAATATTTTTTTGGGCCGGCCCAAGAATTTATTATTAGAAATGGCTTATGGATAAGCTTTTTTGTCCACGCCCTCCTCCACGTGGAGGAATTTAGATCACCTCCAAATAGCACCCTTCGCAATAAATCGGCTCAGACCTTTCCGGTGCGTATGAACTTTGTACTGAGACTCCGCATTTTTTGCAGATACGTTCCCAGAGTTTGCGAGGGTTGCGAAGACTTAAGCGGTCGTGATATCTGCAAACAAAACATTTGTGCGGAATTGGTAAATTCTTTTTGCGATAAAAACGTAATTCTTGCGCGGTGATGCGATAATTTTTGCCACAATTTTCACACGCCAAAATTTCGTCGGTAATTGCATCCGGCACGTCTTTAATATTATCCTTAACAACGTAAGTTTGCTTTAAATATTCGCGCGAATCTTTTTCTTTTAAGTTATATCCCTTGCTTTGAATTTGCTCTTCCGTAAGCGGAAAAAAGTCGTTCGCAACCGATTCGTTATATCCAAAAGCGGAAGTCGAAATCGGGAAAAATTGGCCCCATTCTCCGGTGCTTTTCATGTGCTCTTTTATGCGCTGCAAAAGTTCGCGATATTCTTTTTCTTCATACTGTTTATTCAAAATGCAAAAACTTTTATGCTTCAAAGCGACGCATCCAAACATGTCGTGCACGCCTTGCCATGTAAATGCCGAATAATAGACGTTGCTCGCATCCATTGCGCAATATAATGAACAAAAAATGCTATTACCACCCGCGCCAATACATTCGGAATTATATCCAAGATCCAACCTATCGCCCCAAATATCAACGTCCATGCAATCGTTTGCCGCCATCAGCATGTTTGTGCAATATTTGCAGTCACGAATTTCCGCGCAATCAAAAGAATAAAAAACGTTTTTGCAATGATCGACATTATCGCCGCTTACGTTTTCATTTTGAAGACCGCGAGATGCCTTTCTTGGCTGAGAGATAATGAATTTTTCAAATTCGGATTTTACTTTTTGAAGAGTTTTATAGTCGCCCAAATTTATCTCTTCAATCTTTTTATAATAATCTTCTTTTGTATATTGTTTATTAAAAATGCAATATTGTTTTTGGCGTTGATTGGCACAAAAAAAACAATTTTTACACCCGATGCAATCTATTAAAAAATTTGATTCCGCACAGTCTTTGCAAAATCGAATGAATGAACAATTATAACAATTAAACGAATTTATTGCTTCATAGCAAAGCTCGGAATTGCGCAGAGTCAAACCATCAACGCAATCTTTTAAAAGTAGAAATGTTTCGCAAAAATAACAGTCTTCCGCCTGCTCTCCATCAAAAACAAGATAACAATTTTTCAATTTATAAGCGTCGTTTATGTAATCACTGTTTAAACTTTCACCAAGAACAAGTAGCCCTAATTTTGGAACAGCATCCCACAGACTTTTCCATTGTTCAAAAAATGGCTTGTTAAAATCAAAATCGCGACCATAAGACATTGCATCCCAGTCATCGCCCCAATAGCAACCTTGGCAATAAACCGGAAAAGGCTTATCCGGCGAATAAAGCGAAATCATTTGAGTGCCGCATTTATCACATTTTCGATTGTATAAAATTCGCTCATTTCGATAAGCTTGCCTACGCTGTTGGCGGCAATGATAGCATTCAACCGGATCCGGCATATCAATTTTTTTATAAAAATCTCGATCGGCTTGATCGATTTCAAATGAGGTTTTGCAATTCTTACAGGTTGGCATGGTTATATGTTATAATGCCGGCGTGAAAAAAGGCAAATTAATCACTTTTTACGGAATCAATAATATTGGCAAGACGACGCAATGCTTGAGGCTTGTTAAACGGCTTAAGGATGCAGGTTTTGATGCTGTTTATACGAAATATCCAAAGTATGATTTGGCGCCGAGTGGACCTTTTTTAAACAAAGTTTTACGTGGAAGTGTGAAAAATAAGCAAAAAATCTCGGAAGAAGAACTGCAAATGTGGTTTGCAATCAACCGCTATCAATATCAGCCGGAAATCGAAAAAATGCTCGCACAAGGAAAAATCGTTGTCGCGGAAGATTATACGGGAACTGGCCTCGCTTGGGGCTGGCTTAAGGGCGCAAAACTTGAATGGCTGGAGGAAGTTAATAAATATTTAATTAAAGAAGATTTGGCGATTTTGCTCGAAGGCAAGCGCTTTCTCCATGCAAAAGAAATGTCGCATATTCACGAATCCGATGATGCGCTCGTTGAAAAATGCAAAAAAATTCATGCAACGCTTGGAAAGAAATATTCTTGGAAAGTTTTGAACGTTGAGCCGTCGAAAGAAAAGACTGAAGAAATCATCTGGAAAACAATAGAAAAGTTTTTGAGATAATAAAAAAACATATGATTATATTAATTTGGCCAGCAGCCTTTCTTCTAATCTATTCTGGTATTTGTTATTTCCCAAATCGATATTTTATTTTAAAAAAAGAATGGTCGATTTGGTCATTTGCATTAATATCGTCTTTGCCTTTTATAATTATTGAACTGTTTTTGCTAATTTTACCAAAATTAAATATTTTACATATCAGCAGCGGTGAATTTGGCGGAATGTTCGCATTAATGTACCTTGCTAGTCTATTTTTAATACCTTGCTTAGCTTTATTGAATCTTCTTATCCAAGGCTTAATTGGATATTTTATAAAACGAAGCAGTCTGATATAGAAAAGTTTTTGAGATAATCCCCGCCGTGTGCTAATATTGAATTGCACTTAACATCCCTATTCCAATGCAATTAATCGATGGAAAAAAAGTTTCACAGGAGCTAGTCGAGCGAGTGAAGCGCGATATAGAAGTCTTAAAAAATGAAACGGGTGCGAATCCAAAGCTTGTTGTTGTGCAGGTTGGCGAAGATCCGGCTAGCAATGTTTATATAAATCAAAAAAGAAAGGCAGCGGAAGCTTCCGGAATGCTGTTTGAACATATGAAGTTTGGCGCAGATATAAGCCAAGAAGAGCTGATCAAAAAAGTTGTTCAACTTAATGAAGATAAAGCCGTCACGGGATTCATTGTGCAAACTCCCCTGCCAAAACATATTAATGAACCGCAGGTTTTTAAACACATAAATCCTTATAAAGACGTTGATGGTTGCACGGCTTATAACACGGGAAAAATGTTTTTGAGCCTTGAATTTGAAGACCTCGCGCCTTGCACGCCGCTTGGATGCATCCGACTTTTGGAACACTATAAAATCGACGTAAAAGGCAAAAATGTTACTATGATCGGGTCCAGCAATACTGTTGGAAAACCGCTCGCGATTATGCTTTCAAACAGAAAAGCGACCGTTACGATTTGTAATAGCAAAACACAAGATTTGGCATCGCATACAAGAAATGCGGACATTATTTGTGTGGCTGTTGGAAAAGCAAAAATGGTTACCGCGGATATGGTGAAAGACGGCGTCGTTATCATTGATATCGGTATAAATCGCACAGAAGAAGGCAAACTTGTTGGTGATGTGGATTTTGATGAAGTTGCAAAAAAAGCGAGTTTTATTACTCCTGTTCCGGGTGGAGTCGGACCAATGACTGTCGCATGTTTAATGGAAAATACTTATAAAGCCGCAAAACGGCAAACAAATAACCTTAACAACAAATAAATATGTGTGGAGTTGTTGGAATTTTTGGGAACGATTATGTCGCACAAGACATGTATGATGCGTTGATTTGCCTGCAACATCGCGGACAAGATGCAACGGGAATAATCACGTATGATGGAGAAATTTTTCACACGCAAAAAGATCTTGGACTTGTGCGTGATGTTTTCCATACAAGACATATGCAAAAATTGCTTGGATATGTCGCAATCGGACACACGAGATATTCAACGATTGGCGGAGGAGCGGTTGAAGACGCTCAACCATTTTTGAGCCAATCTTTTGGCGTTATGCTTGCTCACAATGGCAATGTTTTTAATTCCTATGACTTGAAAAAAGAATTGCTTGAACATGATCATAGATTGGTAAATTCAAACTGTGATGCTGAAATAATTTTGCAGCTTTTCACAAAGGAACTTGCAAGACAAAACGATAAAAGTAAAAAATCCGATCTTTCCGTAAAGCAAATTTCAGACGCCGTAAAAAGTGTTTATGCGAGAGCGCGTGGCGCGTATAGCGTTGTTTCCTATATCGCGAATAAAGGAATGGTTGCATTCAGAGATCCTTATGGAATACGACCTTTGCTATTTGGAAAGCGAAAAAACGGACTTGCCTATGATTATATTTTTGCGTCGGAATCCATTGTTCTTGATGTCCTTGGATTTGAATTTGTAAGTGACGTCGGACCCGGTGAAATGGTTTTTATAGATGAAAAAACGCGCGCCGTGCATCACGTAAAAGTTATGCCAAAGACCCTTACGCCATGCGTATTTGAATATATTTATTTTGCTCGACCGGATTCGGTTTTGAATGGAATTTCGGTTTATAAAGCGCAAATGAGAATGGGCGAGAAGCTCGCGGATAAAGTGAAAAAACTAAAACTCGATATCGATGTTGTTATGCCTGTGCCGGATTCTTCAAGAGCTGCTGCGGTTGCGATGGCTGATAGACTTGGGATTAAATATCGTGAAGGTCTTGTTAAAAACAGATATATTGGAAGAACGTTCATTATGCCCGGACAGAAAATCAGAAAAAAATCCATTCAATACAAATTGAATCCGATGAAACTGGAAATTACGGGCAAAAAAATTCTGCTTGTGGATGACAGCATTGTCCGCGGAAATACGTCAAAACAGATTGTGCAGATGATAAGAAATGCAGGTGCAAAAAAGATTTATTTAGCTATATTCTCACCTCCGATTATAAATCCTTGTTTATATGGAATTGACATTCCAACAAGGGAAGAATTAATTGCTTCCAGCTTTTCCGTTGAACAAGTAAGAAAATTTACCGGAGCCGATGCTCTCATTTATGCTGATCTTAAAGATATTTTTGAGGCTTGTATATCAGGGAATCCAAATGTCAAAGATATGTGCATGGCATGCTTTGACGGGAAATATAAAACCGGCGATATTGACGAAAAAGTTTTGAAAAAGAATGCCGCATCAAGATTAAACGACAAATCATGCGGACAAATTGAAGAAGACTTAGAAGTCGGCCCTGAAAAAAGAAAAAAAGGTCAATTAAATTTAGTTTAAATATGAAAAAAGTTTTATTAATCGGCAACGGCGCACGAGAACATGCGATTGCCGAAGCTTTGAAAAAAAGCAAATATGGCGTGAGTTTATTTACTTATGCGAAAGCAAAAAATCCGGGAATTTTTAATTTAAGTGATGGCGGATATGAAATTGGGGACGTTCTTGATATAGCGCATATTTTGGCATTTGCGAGAAATATTAAGCCTGATTTTGCAATTATTGGGCCGGAGGATCCAATTGCGGCCGGCGTTGCGGATGAGCTCTTTAAAATCGGTGTGCCTTGCATTGCACCTAATAAATATGCGGCACAGATTGAAGCAAGCAAATCTTTTACGCGTGATTTGATGCAAGAATATGAAATTACAGGCAATCCGGAATATAAGGTTTTTACGTCACCTGAAGGTGTAAAAGAGATGCTCGAGAAACTTGGCGGAAACTTTGTAATTAAGGCTGACGGCTTGATGGCCGGCAAAGGCGTGAAAGTGTCGGGCGACCACTTAAAAAGTGTTGAAGAAGGCGTTATTTATGCTACAGAGTGCTTGCAGAAAGGTGGACGCGTTGTTGTTGAAGAAAAACTGATTGGGCAGGAATTTAGCCTTATGAGTTTTACGGATGGAAAAACTCTCGCGAATATGCCGGCTGTTCAAGATCATAAAAGAGCTTTTGATGGCGACTTGGGACCAAACACCGGCGGTATGGGGACATATTCCGATGCAAATCATTCGCTACCGTTTTTGACAGAAAATGACATACAGCAGGCCTCAGAAGTGAACAAAAAAATTATTCAAGCTGTGTATAAAAAAAGTAGTCAGTATTTTAAAGGGATTATTTATGGCGGGTACATGGCGACGAAAAACGGTGTGCGATTGATTGAGTTTAATGTGCGATTTGGCGATCCGGAAACTATGAATGTTTTGCCAATTTTAAAGACTGATTTTGTTGATGTTTGCGAAGCGATAATTAATGGCACTTTAGACCAACTGAAAATCGAATTCGAAAATAAGGCGACTGTTTGCAAATATGTTGTGCCAAACGGCTATCCTGATTCCCCTATCAAGGGCGAAAAAATCGAGATTGGAAGCGTGCCGGAAGGTGTTAGCGTTTATTACGCGTCCATCAATCAAACTGAAAACGGACTTGTTCTTGGCGGAAGTCGCGCTGTTGCTTTTGTTGGTATTGGAAATACAATCGGCGAAGCCGCAGAGCTTGCTTCAAGCGGACTTTTATCCGTTAAAGGGCCTGTGTTTTACCGCAAAGACATCGGCACAAAAGAGCTGATTGAAAAGAGGGTGAATATGATGAAGGAGTTGCGCGGATAATCACGTGAATAATTAATCAAATCGCGGCTGATTTTTGTAATATTGGCGAACTAATTCGTAAACATATTGAACGGCGCCAGATTCTGACCTTGTGCGATATTGTTTTCCGGAATAATCACCATTTACTTCAAGGCTATACATAACCCCTGCGCTTGTATATTCAAATCTCACAAATGCAAATGACGTTTTTAATGTCCAATTCCACTCTCCATCCGGACTGTTTTCGGGATTTCTTTCATAAACAACCAGAGCTATTGCGTGTGGATTTTGATCACCGTTTAAATTAACGCGTATCGGCATAAATCCGTCGCGACATTCTGTTCCAAGCACTTGTATCATATGGTCTGCCGCGGCTTTTTCTTCGCTCCTTTGCTTCTCCAAATCTTCTCGACTCAGCGTGAACATTCCCGCGCATGAAGGTGCGACGGCTAATAAACCTGCTCCGACCAATACTTTCAATAAGCCTCTCCTTAAACCGCTTGTTCCGGTAGAATTTGGCTGAACCGCTTCGGCTCTTGTTGGCTCAATGTTTGCCTCTGTCTCTCCGCTGTCTCTATGTTCAACTTTCATATTAATTAATTACAGGCAAAAACTATAATACCGATCGTATTAAATGTCAAATTTCCGTACTAGTACGGCGCGTGCATGCAATTTTAAATATTTCTTTTTACTCTTCGTCGCGATTAACCGCTTTTTTAATCTTATCTTTTAGTTCGCTCACTTTTTCTCCGTATTTCGACTTCTTAACGCTTGTTCCAATTTCTTTTCCCGCGCCCTTCATGCTATTTTTAAGAGCGTTTAATCCTGTTCCGCCACTTGCTCGCTCTTTGCGCATTTCAGCGCGAAGTTTGCTGCCGGGATTTGGTGCGAACATAAAGCCTAAAGCTGCTCCTGCGGCTAACCCCAAAAGTAATCCAAGTTTTCCTCTCATAGAAATTTGTTTTATTAATATTGTGATTTAATATTAGGCGCGAATTAAGTTTGCGTCAAATTTGGAAGTTGACGCGTGATAGCTGGAACGCTTGTCTTACATTTATTTTAGCCATATACGCTCTATATAAAAGCTATATAAGAATTGTATAGAAAAATATATATAAATTATATACATCCAATAGGGCTATAAAAGCGTGAGGAGAAAAGCCGGATCTAAAACTATGAAGCAAAATCTTATTATTGCGTGTGCAATAGGGAAAAACTGAAAAAGCTTGAAATAAGTCGGCACTGCGTTTGACTAATTTCGGCGCTTTTTCTGCTCCGCTTCAGGCACACTAAATACGTGCGCCTTGCGCTACGCACCGTTTTTCTCGCTACTAATAAAAAAGCCCTCCCCATCCCCTTCCGAAGTAAACTGAAGGTTCTAAGGAGGGCTCCCCCTCACATAACTTTAGCGCCCTTTTGGGCCATTTTTCGGCTTAATATGCCGGTGTTGTATACCCGGGAACGAGATACTGGCTATCCGGTGAATACGTTGGTGGATTTGTTACACCATTGAACAGACCTTGAACTTGATATCTGTAGAACAATGATGCGACATCACCTCTTTTCATTGGCTTGCTTGGATTGAAGAAGCTTCCGATTCCATCAACCAATGTAAATTTTCTTGAGTAGCAAACATAAGGTAAATACCAAGCCGTTTCATATGTAACAGGTGTATCTTCATAAGGTGCATATTGGCAAGCCGGTAAGCTTGAACCTGCTGTTCTGAAGAACATCTTAAGAAGTTCAACTCTATTTACTGTGTCTGCAGGTTTGAAGCTTCCATCCGGATAACCGTTAATGATGCCCATCAATTTTCCCGTATAGAGGTAATTCATATACCACTCGCCCGGGTTAAGATCCCAGAAACCAATGTTTGTGCCATTCGTAACCTGAATTGGCTTGTTAAGAGCTTTCAAGATAACTTTCATTGTTTCAGCTCTATTAATAGGAGTTGTAGCTCCGAATGTGCCATTGCTGTAACCTTCGAAGATTCCAAGTTTTACCATCTGAAGAACTGCGCGGCAATATGGGCTTGAAATGCTGATATCATTGAAACCGCCACAAGGCATTGTTTCGCCGACTCTTGATGTTGCATAGATATAATCCGTTTTAACATCTGAGCCATATCCGTTTTCCGCATAAATCTTATATGTGTATGTTCCGACTGAAACCAAGTTTCCGTTATAGTCGAGACCATTCCATGTAACATAGTTTACTCCGCCGTTCTTGAATTCGTTGTTTGTAATAGTTCTGATTGTTGCCGTATCTTTCATAATGATGACTGTGACTCTTGCGCCTGTGTTAAGCGTGAAATTGATAACAGGGCTGTTATATCCAACTTTAAATGGATTTGGTGTCGCATAATCATTGAAGATATATGGTCTTGTGTTATAAGTTGGGCAATAATAAGAATCATTGCACGTTGTGCCGTTGTAATAATCGTAATCGACTGTAACATTTACATTTCTCATGTCATTACCGGCTGTATTTGCAACTGTGATTTGAAATGTATATGTACCTTCAGGAACAACTACGCTTGAGGCATCGCGTCCATTCCATGTGACATAATAAGTACCCGGTGATCTATAAACTGTATCAGCAAGGGTAATCATGTATCTATTTGTATTGTATCTGTCCAAAACTTGAATCGTGACGTTCGCGCCTGCATTTGCAAGTGTGTATTGAAGTTGTGTCGTTTGTGTATAAGGATTGAATGTTGAAGGATTAACTGATGCAGATGTAATTGCAGGAGCTGAGCCATAGTTATTGTCTCCGCCATTTCCGTTTCCATCATAGTTTACGTAAACATAACCATAAGCTGTGACTGTTTCGCTTCCAACAAATGCGTAAATTTCGTATTTGTATGAGTTGCTTGCAACAACGCTTCCCCATTGGTCTCTACCATCCCAAACCGCGCTTCCTGTTGTCGCGTCACCTGTAAAAATTGTTTTAACTAATGCCGCGTTATTATCTCTAATTCTGACATTAACGCTTGCTTGTTTATTCAATGTATATGAAATCGTCGCTGATTGTGTATAAGGATTGAATGTTGAAGGATAAACGTTGTGACTTGTGACTCTTAAGTTTGTAGGAGTAACAGTTCCATAATCAACCGTAACACTTCCAACCGCTCTGGCTTCTTGGCCGTTGACAGTTGAATATACAACGTATGAATATGTGCCTTCCGGAACAACTGATCCACTTGTATTTCTACCATCCCATGTAATTGAACCTGATTGGCCATAAACAGAAGTTGAAAGAGCTTTAACAATAGTTGAACCGCCATTCATGATCGTTACCGAAGTATAAGCGGATTGACTTGTTGCATAACGGATTGACGTTGTGCCGCCCGCCTGAGGATCAAACGTAGATGGAACCGCGGAATGACTTGTGATTGCTAATGTATTAACAACATTTGCATAATCAACCGTGATATTTCCGGCTGCTTGAGCTTCTTGTCCGTTGATTGTTGCATATACAACATATGTATATAAACCTTCTGCAACTATTGCGCCGCTTGTATTTTTACCATCCCAAGCAATATTTCCTTGTTTCAAATATACTGACGATGTCAATCTTTTTATGAGAGTTGTGCCTTGCATAACTGAAACTGTGATATATGCTGATTGATTTGCTGTAAAATAAACGTTTGTTACCGCACCTGCTTTAGGATCGAAAGTAACAGGAGATGCGTAAACATTGCTGAGTGCGAGCTTTGTGCCGGTGCTGCCATATGCAACTGTGATTAATGCTGTGGCTGCGCCTGTTCCGGCTGTATTTGTAGCTGAAGCTCTTGCAATATATTGTCCTGCGCTTACCGTTTGTCCATTACCGTCTTTGCCTGACCAATAATATGTATATAAACCTGCGCCAAGATTTGCGCCTCTAAAAATCGTATTAGCAACCACGCCTGTGCTTGAAGAAGTAACTGTTAAATCAACAGTTGCTTGTTTATCCAAATAAAATGAAATGTTTGAAACTTCGTTGTTTTGCGGATTGATGGTTGAAGGAGTTGCTGTCATTCTTGTAACAACTGGAGCCGTCACCAATGAAGGAGATCCAACTGTAATTGCTGCATCTCTATAAGATGAACCAGATGTATTTGTTGCCATGACTCTGGCTCTATATGAACCTGCGGCAACGTAATTTCCCGCATTGTTTCTGCCTGACCAATAATAAGAATGTGTAGCAGCTTGGACTTGGCTGTCTGCAGTAATTGTTTTGACCAATCCACCTCTTATATCCAAAATCGTGACATCGAGACTTGCGGCTTTATCAACTGTAAAAGTAATCGTAACTTGTTCGCCTTGATTAATTGTTGATGGAGATGCGCTGACATTTGAAACAACAGGAGCCGTTGCATTATAAGCAGGCAACAGCGCTGTCCTTGAAGGGACGACCGTTGTATCCAATGTGTAGGCTCCAACAGGAGCTACTGACATCAAAAACATCACTGCTCCGATCAGTAATGCAGATGCTTTGGACATGAGATTTGTTACTTTATTCATTTTATATATGGTTATATTTATAATAAATTATTTTTTATCGTGCCTTTATTTTAAGCCATTTTCAGCAAATTTCAAGACAGGGGTGTAATTGTATAGCGGTTCTTGGATTTTGTCAATAGTAATTTAAAACTACTTGTTTCTGTGCTTATTACTATATAATAGGTTGACATTCTTAGCTATATTATTTTATATTCTTTACGCCGTTAATACAACTATACACGGCAAACATTAAAATATTCTAAACAAATCCTAAATTATGCCTAACACGAAATCAGCAAAAAAATCCATGAGAAAGAGCGAAGCAAACAGAAAAAGAAACTATGTTGTTCGCGCAAAAGTAAAATCCGTTATTAAAGATTTTCTTCTTTTAACAAAAAATAAAAAAGTCGATGAAGCAAAAAAATTGCTTCCTGAAGCATATTCAACAATCGACAAATCGGTTAAGACTTTTGTTTTACACAAGAATAATGCGGCGAGAAAGAAATCGAGATTGGCTGCGGAATTGGCGAAGATTGAGAAGACGAAAGCCTAAGCGTATTTTTAATTGAAAATTGATAATTGAAAATCGTTTGATTATTGATTATTGATAATTTCATATATAGAATGATATAGCATTGTTCATTAAAAAGATTTCTTGGGCCCGTAGCTCAGTTGGTTAGAGCAGCCGGCTTAAGGCAATGGATTTAAATCGACGTGAGGATTATGAATTTCCGCGTGGCAATTTTGACACAACAAAATGCATTTATTCGCTTCGGCTAATACTGATGAAAGCGTGCGATTAGATAAAGATCTTGTATCAAGCTTGAATTTTTTCTTTTTAGAATCTACATGATGAAAAACTAAAGCTGCTAGGTTTTTATTATAACCGCAAGCCGAACAACAGCCTCCTGCATCGCTTACTAATTTTAATTTTCTTGAAAATCCCCTACGCTTCTGAGATTCGTAACATTGATGGTATTTGTTCTTACAGCCGATAGAGCAAAACATTTTTTGCCTACCATGCAGTTTGATACCACATATGATACAGTTAGACTTTAATGTCATAACCATATTATACGCTCGACATAATTCATAGCCAAGGGCTGTTTGAGAAGTAATTCTCAAATGATAACCTGTCAAATTCGGGGAAACCTAAAAATTGCTTTCGAGCAAAAATGGCAATCCCGAGCCAAGATCGCCACGGCGTGGCGATAAGGTGTAGAGACTAGACGGCAGGGTCGCCTTTATTTATATAGACCTATGTTCCGCTTTGCGGAACGGTCTGGCGACAAGGTATAGTCCAGATTACAAACCCGAAAGGGGCAACGAAAGTTGTAGTGATAAGCATAACCGGTAGGTCTCCCGTTCAAGTCGGGACGGGCCCACCACTGTTTCGAAATTAGAAATCTTAAATTCAATGTTCGTAACTATTTAATCATTTTTTTATGCTGGAAGAAAGTGCCTTAGATCAATCTTTCCCATGGAAAAGATTTTTATCCGTTTCCGCTCTATTGATTTTGTTTTATTTTACAATTTTTAGCCTATTTTACAGTTATATGTTTGTATGTGCCAAACACCTTTCTCTTATTTTAGTTGGAAACTTTTCAATCTGGAACACCCTACTGAGCGCACTTATGATTACTTTATTAGTATTACTCGGCTATGTATTTAATTATGTGATTTTTCAAAAATCCATGAAAATTCGATGGATATTAGCATCTGGATCAACCGTTTTTGTTCTTTATGCAATATATTTAGATATCGAATCATATCGCTACCCAAATCTCGTGCATGGCTATAATTTTTTGCAAGATACCGGCTATTCACTTTTATTTTCACTCTTAGTTTTCTCTATTTTTCTGGCTGGTATGCTGCTTGCATTTATATTAAATAAATATTTACCAAAATTTGCACTTATACTAGCGATCCTGTTGATTGCATATGTTGTTACATTCTCCGCCTTAGCTGTTTATGATCGATTAACAACTAACCCTATCAACTACACGTGGGCCACGAACCCAATAGATAACCCTCCTCCCGGGGAAGGACCTCTTTTCAAATAAACATATGGCTCTAAATGCTCTCTATAATTTTTGAATTTGAAAAGGCTGAATTTTAAAGTAGAATGTTTTTGCATGGCAGAACAAAACTTTATTACAGGAGCTCCGCAAGTCAAGCTCTTGGCTTATACAAGCGGTGCAACAAATTTGGCGGTGGCGAGCGCAAGGACATGCTATTCGCCTAGATTGATTGAGCCGAATGAAATTACGCCGGATCATATTGAGCGAATCGGAAAAGGCATTTATGAAAGCGGGCATCATACGCCTTTCACGCATCCAACTTTTGTTTTTGGACTCAGCAACGTTTCACGACAATTTGTTTGGTCGTTTTTGCATAACCATCCTTTTTATAATTCCGAACAACAAAGCCAAAGATATGTCGCGATGAAAGAAATTAGCGTTTTTGTTCCGCCAATTGAAGGAGAGAATCTTAAAATCTATAAAGAAGCGATTGCGAAATCTTATGATGCTTATGCGAAGATCTGGGAGTTGATGAATATAGATAATTTCCGTTTGATGGAAAGCATTGGAAAAATAAAGGGTCAAAATGAAAAGCAAATCAAAACCGATTCTGAGAAAAAATCCATTGAAAACGCCAGATACGTTTTACCGATTGCGGCCAATACTGCGCTTTATCACACAATTTCCGGAATTGTTTTAAAAAGATATATTCGAATGATGAATACCGGAGATTGTCCTTATGAAACGCGACTTGTTGTTGAAAAAATGATTGAAGAAGTGAAAAAGGTGGAACCTGACTTTATCGATAAAATTCCGGAAGAGCCAATGTGGCCGGAAGTTATTTTGGAAAATTTTGGACCGGAATCTGATCCCGATGAATGGGTGAAAGAATTTGATAAATCTTTGGACGGGCATATTTCAAAATTGATTTCTTTTGATCCGAATTCGGAGGCGATTATTGCGCAAGCTGTGCGTGACGTTCTTGCCTTAAGAAAGACGCAAATGTCAGACGCGGAAGCGATTGAAATGGTTATGAATCCTGCAAAAAATGCATATCTTTTGGATACGTTAAATTCTTGGACACTCAGCCCTTTGATGCGCGTTTTGAATCATGCAAATTACACTTTCAAAAAACGAATAAGTCATACTGCGGATAGCCAAAATCAGCGCCACAGAATGACGCCGGCATCTAAAATTATGCTGAGCAGAACGCATACTGAAAAATCGGATTATATTATTCCCGCGGTTGTTGCAAAAAATGCTGAGGCTGCGGAGATTTATAAAAATACGATGGAGCTGCTTTGGGAAGCGAAAAATAAATTAATTGCAAATGGCGTGAATCCTGATTTTGCGGTTTATTTGCTTCCGAATGCCGTGAATGTGCGCATGACGGAATCAGCTTCTGTGCTTCATTTTATGCATAAATGGCGCATGAGAACGTGCTTTAACGCGCAAACTGAAATTTATGATGCCTCCATGGATGAATTGATGCAGGTTCGCGAAGTTCATCCGAATTTGAATAAATATATCGGACCACCATGCTTCACACGGAATCTTGGTGGAATCAAGACGGACTTGAAAGAAGGGCCGTGCCCGGAAGGACCAAGGTGGTGCGGAATTAGCGTGTGGTTGAATTTTCCAAAAGTAAAGAGACCGTTTTAGTCTGTTTTGCGAAAAATTTGCAATAAATATACTTTGTGATATATTTATTTCCTTAATATTTAATTTTTAAAATTATGGCTGATTTATTAGGACATCGCAATAGTGATTACGTTGGTGAATCGGATTTGGCAAGTACTATACCTCCTGCTCTAGAAACCGGAAAAGTTCCCTATGTCCCGGTTGAAAGACATGGCAGAGAGGACCTTTTAGTGCATGCAGGTGACCACGTAGTCGACATGCAAGATCTTCCGAATGAAGTTTTTACAAGAGTTACGAGAGCTATAAGTAAACAAGGAAGCCCGCTCGTTTCCATTGGAAGCGTTGTTGAAAGAAATCCTGAGGATGAGGCGCAACGCATTAAAGACGTTGTTGGGATTGTTTTACCATGTCTTCAGGCTCAAGTTGACGAAATGTTTTCTGATGAAAAACGCAATGGAGCAGTTACGGAACTGCTTACTAAAGGCGCAGCACATCTAAAAATTACTTTGCCGACATTTGCCGAAAAAGACATGAAAAGCGGTAAAGGGTTTAGCTTTAACAGAACCCCAACCGGCGGAGATCAAAAATACGCCAATGATGAAACGTTCCGCGATAATAGAAATTCTTGGTTTGCAACGAAAGTTATGCCAATTTTAGCCGAGGAATTAAAAAGATATTTTGCAGAAACAGTTGTGCCAAAAGTAAAAGGTAAAGCATACGTTCAGGCAAAGAGCCATATGCCTCATGAAGTTGGTATTCATAACGATAAATTATTTGAAGATGACCGCGAAGTATTAATGAAAGCTTTGGATCCGCAAGCACCGTTAGGTCAACTCCCTGAAGTTGTTCCTTATAATTCAGAACTTTTTGTAAATACTTTCTGGGAACGTGATGTTCAAAAATGGCTTCAGCATGAACGCTTTCATGTTTTTCATGATGGAAGCTTAGGAAGCCCTGGATATCTTGGCGAAAGAAGGTTCTCTACACATTCGACTGTCCCAAATAATGAATCTGACAACACCTTTTACATTGCTTGGGCCCACGATCGAAGAGATATGACACTTGCAAGCGGGCGCGCCTCAGAAGTTTTCTTGGAAAAATAGTTTGTGTTATGATTGGTTCAGATGAAAAAACAACAAATTAGGCAGAAATTTCTTGCCGCGATGTTTGATTTTGATGGCACTTTGACCGAAAGAACGCCAAGATCCCCTGTTCCGGATTCTCTGAAAAAAACTTTAGAGAATTTATCAAAAACTGTTCTATTGGCGCTTTGCACGGCAAGGCCTTTTAAAACCGCTTTGCCAAAAATGGAAACGACTTTTGGTGAAAAGTTCGCGAAAATGGGATGGATTTTGATTGTTGAAAATGGGTGCGCGGGATTTGAATTAAAGAAAAATAAATGGGTGGAATTTTATCGTGTTAAATGGCCGGAAAAGTCGATTAATAAGGCGAAACTCACGCGCACAATAAAGACGGAATTAAAAGAATTTATCGGGCATAATGGAGAGGATTTTCAATATAATGAATCGAGTTTGATCATGCAACCTTCGTATGAAAATACTGACAATAGCGGAAATGCGAGCAATGACGAAATCGCAAGGAGGTGTGACGTGCTTGAGAAAGGCATAAAAGGTATTTTGAAAAAATTTGCCGGTGCAAACAAAATAAAAGTAAAAAATTCAAAACTTGGAATAATAATAATCCCAAAAATTGCGGATAAAGATACCGGAATAGAAAAGTTTGGCGAATATTTAAAAAAGAATCGAAAAATGAAGTTTTCGGCTAAATATAGAGAAATTATTACTGTTGGAGATCAGCCGGAAAAAGGCGGAAACGATGAAATGTTTTTGAATGGAAGGATTGGAACGCCGTTTACGGCTGGCGAGATTTTGAAATCAAAAAAATATCCATTTGGCGTTTATAAAAATAAAAAACGCTTGATTGGACCAAGCGCGACTGAGCATTTGCTAAAGACGGTGAAATTTTGCTAAAATATGGACACTTAACTCAAAAAATATGACATTCACAAAAGTTAAAGTAGACGTAGATCTCTGCATTGGATGCGGAACGTGCCCTGCGGTTTGCCCAAAAGTCTTTAAAATCGGTGAAACCGGGAAATCGGCTGTTGTTAAAAAAGATGGAACAACTTCCAATGATTGGGTGAATTTTACTGATGTTGATGATACGCCGGAAAGCGTACAAGGAGCTGTTGATTCATGCCCAACTCGTGCGATTTTGGTTGAGTAATTTTAGCTGAACAATCCTTAACAAATCAAAATGACTTACGGAATAATTATTATTGGTGGTGGGCCCGCCGGTTTGAGTGCCGGAATGTATTCTGCGCGCATGAACATGAAAGCGCTTGTACTCGCACTTATGCCTGGTGGACTTTTGACCTCTATTCATGCAATTGAAAACTGGCCCGGAGAAAAATCGATTAATGGGATTGATTTGGCGAATAATTTGATGGAGCATGCGACAGGAAGCGGCGCGGAAATTAAATATGAAGAAGTTATTTCTGTTGAAAAAATAAAAAGCGAAGACAATAAAGACGCATATCGCGTTAAAACAACAAGCGGCAATTATGACGCTTATACGGTTATGTTTGCGACAGGCGGAAAACATCGTTTGTTAAACGTTCCCGGTGAAAAAGAATTCAGCGGAAAAGGCGTGAGCTATTGCGCACTTTGCGATGCAAATTTCTATAAAGGAAAAACCGTTGTCGTTGTCGGTGGCGGAGATGCGGCGATTAAAGACACGCTTGTTTTGGCTGAGCATTGCATAAAAATCTATGTGATCGTCAGGAGCGTTCTTCGAGCCGAACCCGCAAATATAAAACTGTTGGAACAAGCTCCAAACGTGGAAATGGTTTATAAAGAAGAAGTTGCGGAAGTTGTTGGCGGAGATCCAAAAGCCGGCGGCAAAGTTGAAAAAATCAAATTCAAATCCGGAAAAGAAATTGTGGCTGACGGAGTTTTTGTGGCAATTGGAACCGAACCAATGAACGCGATCGCAAAAGACCTTGGAGTTATTTTGAATGAAAAAGGCGAAATTATCGTAAATCGCAAAAGCGAAACAAATTTACCCGGCATTTATTCAGCCGGGGATTGTACGGACATTGAGGTCAAACAAGCAATTCTTGGCTCTGCGCAGGCCGTTATGGCAAGCTATTCGGCATTCAAATACACAAGATCACTTTAGAAAAAAGTTAAAATAAAGTTAAAAAACTTTTAGAGATTTTTAATGTTGTTTGTGTAAAATTGATCATAATAACAGGGCGCGTTTCTTTTTTTATATCCCTGTTGTGGATATATAAGAATTATATATTTTACATATAACAAATTATATAAAAACTATATAACATGATGACGACCATCCTCATAGACAAAGACACTAAAGACTTGGCTTCTGAAAGAGCCAAAAGAGACAGACTGTCTCTTAGTGCCGTTGTAAGAATTCTACTTCTTGATTATGCCGACGGAAAAATCAAAATAGGCTCGCACGTAGTCGAAAATATTAATACTGATTTTATCGAAGTTAATGGCATGATGCAGAGACGAATTGATAATGTCGTGAAAAAATATGAAAATCATATTTTCTAAAACTTTGCTTGAAATAGGAAGTATCAATAAAAAAATTGATAGGATTATGACGATCCTCAAAAAAGGCGTTTTTACTGCTATATGCAAAAGAATTCTTTTACCGAAATCACAACTCATAAGGATAAATTATATGAATGAGGTTATATTTTTACTAAAAACCGCGAATCATGATTGTTTATTTTTATTTTATGGATCAAAAAATAGCCCCATAGGCAAAAATATGACAACTGATAACCCCAAATTTAAATTTCTTTTATCCCAGCGTTTGAATTTTATTGGAAAAGATATTGATAAAAATGCGCTCGATATTTACATTTTTTAACTTTTCGGTGTAAAATTGTAATAATTTAACCCTCACACACATGCAGAAGGAGTATATTAATTTGAACCTGAAAAATCCTTATTCAGGCGATTATTTACTTGCGGTTTATCATCTCGTGCCGGAAAAAGGCAAAGATATTTTGGATGCGGCAAGTGAAGTTGCGGCGGAATCCAGCACTGGCTCAAACGTTAAGGTCACAACTACAAAATTCTCTGCGGGGCTTGATGCTCAGGTTTATAAGGTTGATAAAAAAAGAAGTTTGGTTTGGATTGCCTTTCCTTGGGCAATTTTTGATAGAGGCGGAAATGTGCAAAATATTTTAACTTATATTGCAGGAAATGTTTTTGGGATGTCGAATATTATTGCTCTCAAACTTCTTGATGTTTGGTTCCCAAAAGAAATGCTTAAAAAATACGATGGTCCAAGCACGAGTTTGCCGGAAGCGAGAAAATATTTAAAAGTTTATAACAGACCAATCCTTGGAACAATTATTAAGCCAAAAATCGGATTAAAACCGCATGAATTTGCAGATAAAGCTTATCAATTCTGGGCCGGTGGCGGTGATTTTGTAAAACACGACGAACCGCAAGCAGATCAGGAATTCTGCCCATATTTTAAGACCGTGGACTTGATCCGAGACGCAATGAATCGCGCGGAGGACGAAACCGGATTCCCAAAATTACATTCGTTTAATATTTCGAGTGTGGACTTTGATACAATGAAAAAGCGCGCAGAATATATCATCAAAAAAATGCGTCCCGGATCGTTTTGCTTTTTGGTGGATGGAATTACTGCCGGCTGGACATCTGTTCAAACCGCTCGCAGACTTTGGCCAAAAGTGTTTTTGCATTTTCATAGAGCCATGCACGGCGCCTTCACAAGAGAAGAAAATCCAATTGGATTTACGCCGGGCGTTTTGAGTAAGTTTGCAAGACTTGCAGGTGCCTCAGGCGTACATACGGGGACTGCGGGAATCGGAAAAATGGCCGGTAGCGCGGAAGAAGATATTTTTGCCGCATATGCCGCGTATCAACCAAAAGTTAAAGGAGAATTTTTCGAACAAGATTGGCATGGCATGAAAGGTTGCGTTTCAATCGCATCAGGAGGCCTAAATCCCCTGCTTCTTGCTCCTTATATAAAAGCGATTGGCCACGTTGATTTCATCACAACAATGGGTGGTGGCGTGCACGCGCATCCAATGGGAACAAAAGGTGGCGCGACTGCTTTGATCCAAGCCTGTGAAGCATGGCAAAAGGGCGTGAGCATTCAAAAATACGCGAAAGATCATGAGGAATTGGCGCTTGCGATAAATAGATACAAGAAATAAATTATTTTAGATTTTCCAAGAAATCTAGTAGCAAACGAACGCCAAATCCGGTTGCCCTATCCTGCTCATATGGTTTTGGATCGTGCGTGAAGGCTGTGCCGGCAATATCAAGATGTGCCCATTTTGTTTTATCTACAAAATGCTTTAAAAATGCGCCGCCTTTGGAAGAGCCCGCCATATAACCTGATCCATGCTCAACGTTTTGAAGATCCGCGATTTTTGATTTTGTTTTCTTGTCAAAATCAGGATGCATTGGAAGCTCCCAAACAAGCTCGTCTGTGCGTTTTCCGGATTCAATAAGGAGTTTGTTCAATTTGTCGTCATTGCCCATTGTAGCGGCAAATCTATCACCAAGAGCGACAACACACGCACCGGTGAGAGTTGCAAGATCGATGATATAACGAGGTTTGAAATTTTTATTTGCATATGCGAGCGCGTCGGCAAGAATAAGACGACCTTCCGCATCCGTATCAACAATTTCAATTGTTTTACCGGAATAAGAAGTGACGATATCGGCGGGTTTATATGCGCGAGGACCGACAAGATTTTCCGTAACCGCCATAACGCCAATTACATTTTGCTGAATTTTAAGTTGCGATAAAAGCTCGAATAAGCCAAAAACAGCACATGCTCCGGCTTTATCGCCTTGCATATCATCCATGGATTTGCTTGGTTTCAAATTATATCCGCCAGTATCAAATGTTACGCCTTTCCCGACGATCGCGATCGGTTCCTGATTTTTGACAGGCATATATTTGAGAATCACGAGTCGCGCTTCCTGCTCCTCTTTATCAGCTCCGGCGTTTACAGCGAGAAGCGTATTTAATCCGAGTTTTTGGAGCGTTTTTTTCTCAAGAATTTCAATTTTATATCCGTATTTTTTTGCGAGTTTATTTGATTTTTCCGCAAAATCTTTTGGAGTCAAAATATTTGCAGGCGCGTTTGTCATTTCTTTAACAGTGTTCACGGCGTCGGCAATTTTTAGACCTTTTTGAAGTGCTGGTGCAAACTTTTTTTCATCTTTTGTTATAAATGTGACTTCCTCGATTTCCGCTTTCTTAAGCTCTTCAAGCCCTTCGCCTGTTTTATATTTTGCAACTTCATAATCGGATAAGAACATTCCTTCCGCAATTTCTTGTGCAAATTTTTCAAGTTCGGCATATAAAAATACTGCGACTGTTTTTTTCTTGAATGATTTTGCTTTTTTGAATCCATTCGCAAATGCATTTCTTACTTTTACAGAATCGAGTTTTTCTTTTTCACCAAGGCTAATAAAAATTAGTTTTTGCTCACCGTTAATCGTATACATTTCGTCATCCTTGCATTCGAAATCTTTGGCTTTAAATGCGGCAGAAATGACCTTCACGAGATCTTGTGGAATCGAATGCGTGAATAAAGATTTTTTGAAAGTATAAATCGGAACAATCAAAACTTTTTCAGAACCTGATAACGACGAAATGAATTTTGTTTTCATAAATATGTGAGGTTTAAAAAAATAGTGCGTTTTTATTTTACCAAATACTCATGCGCTTTTTCCAGAACTTTTCTTGATTGATCAAACGTGATTTTTTTGCGCGCTTCTTCATATGCAAACCAGCCTGAGCCCTGATGCTCATGCGAAAGAACGACGTTCGTTTCGTGCGTTTCGGCAATAAAAAAATAAACATCTTTATAAATCATTTTTCCTCCAAATCGAAACTGATAACTGATTTTTTCGCGAAAACCTTCGTAAAATTTGATTTCTGAAATTCCGGTTTCTTCTTTTAGTTCGCGAGCTGCGGTTTCAAGCTCTGTTTCCCCTGCTTCAATGTGACCTTTCGCAAAATCAAAATGCCCCTGCGGGTAATGCAAAAGCAGAAATTTCACCTCGCTGTCATCATTTTCACCGCGATTCACAAGTACTATTCCGCAAGATTTTTCTCTAATTTCAGGCATTTTTTATGGTTAAAAGGCCGGATATATGATAACTTATTCCTTGGTTTTAATAAAGTGCCGAAGTGGCGAAATGGCAGACGCGCACGTTTCAGGTGCGTGTGCCCGCAAGGGCATGAGGGTTCAAGTCCCTCCTTCGGCACCACAGAATTATGAGCAAAAACCTTGTCGGTTTTTTCTCATTACTCTTTTTCCCTTCAAGGTGTTTTCTCCCTCCTCTCATTTACGCTCTGCTCTCTAATTTCGAGAGCAGGTTTCGCTTACTTCGTGCGTTCGCACGCTATTCATTTCGAAGAAAAACCTTTAATTATAAATTTATTTTGAATTTGGAATTTATTTAAAAAGGACACCTTTTCAGGCGCCCTTTGTTTTTGCTCTGTGATTGCGGTTACTTTGCCGCCTTTTTATTTTGTGCCCATTTTGTCCAATATACAACGATTGGAGTTGCGATGAATATGGATGAATATGTTCCGACAATGATTCCTATGTCGAGAG
>JBAYGM010000002.1:0-21694 GCA_041666705.1 Candidatus Altimarinota bacterium
ATTGAGTTAAATGGCATAAAAATAACAACATCAGGCCCTGTTGAAAAGATTTACGAAATTCCATTCGGAAAAGTTTTGAAAGTCAAAAACGGTCAACTGATCGAACAAGGAATGCCTATTTGCAGCGGTCACTTAAGCCTTCGCGAACTTATGCGCTTAACAGACTTATACGCAGTTCAAAAATATATTTTGAACGAAGTAAAAAATATTTATGCAATGCATGGCCAAACGATTAACGATAAACATATCGAAGTTATCGTCAGACAAATGTTCTCAAAAGTCAGAATAATGGAAGCCGGAGATTGTGAATTCTTACCGGGAGAAATTATTGACTACATCACATACAGCAATACAAACAGAGAACTTGCAAAAAAGAACAAAGCGTTGTGCAGAGGCGAAAGACTTTTACTTGGTCTTACTCGCGTTGCTCTTTATGCCGAAAGCTGGCTTTCAGCCGCATCGTTCCAGGAAACAATCAGAGTCTTGGTTGAAGCTTCTGTAACGAAAAAAGTCGATACGTTAAATGGTCTTAAAGAAAACGTTATCATCGGCAAATTGATCCCGGCCGGAGAGACATACAGAAAGCAACATCCTGAAGATGTTATAGAAATGGAGAAAAAAGTTATGGCTGAAACAAAGCATGGGTTAAAGAAAAAATCATTGCAAGATGATGCAAATTATCCTGAAATGTTAAAAAATTATACAGAAAGCTCAACATTATACCCGATTATATAATTTGAATTTTCCCTTGCATTAGCAAAACAATTTAGTTAAAATCTCAAAGCATTTTTACAAAACTAAGCAATGCCAACAATAAATCAACTGATAAAGAAGCCAAGAAGGAAACCTTCAAAAAGGAGCAAGTCTCCTGCGTTATTCGGAACATGGAATAGCTTGAAGAATAAAAAAACTCCTTTGATGTCACCTTTTAAAAGAGGAATTTGCCTCAAGGTAACAACGATGACACCAAAAAAACCAAACTCTGCCTTGCGTAAAATCGCAAAAGTTAGATTGGTAAATGGAACTGAAGTCATCGCGTATATTCCGGGAGAAGGACACAATCTTCAGGAACACTCAATCGTTCTTGTACGCGGAGGTCGCGTAAAAGATTTGCCGGGTGTCAGATATCACATCGTTCGCGGAAGCCTTGACGCACAAGGTGTCCAAAACAGAAAACAAAGCCGCTCAAGATACGGCCAAAAGAAACCTAAGGCCTAATAATATTTCGCATTTTCTAATTACTAATTTCTAAAAGATATGCCACAAAAACGAGTCTATTACATTCCGGAAGATTCAAGCCCATTACAAGAAAAATTCATAAACTGCATAATGAAGCAGGGCAAAAAAACAACTGCAAAAAGATTGTTTTACGATATGCTTGAAATAATTAGTAAAAAAGAAAGCAAAAATCCACAAGAAATATTTTTAAAAGCGCTTGAAAACGTAAAACCTCAACTTGAAATCAGACCAAAGAGAGTTGGAGGCGCAATTTATCAAATTCCATCAGAAGTAACTCCAAAAAGACAAGTATCACTAGCAATAAGATGGATTATTGGTGCGGCAAGAAACACAAAAGGCAGAAAATTCGCTGAAAAACTCGCAACGGAAATTCTCGCAGCATTCACGGAACAAGGCACTGCATTCAAGAAAAAAGAAGAATTACATAGAATGGCACAAGCAAATAAAGCGTTCGCTCACTTGGCAAAATTTTAGTGCGCAGGACTGAAGTTCCGCTTTTCACATTCTCATGAAGAATCTTCTACACTTTCTTATTTTAACTAAACACAACAAAATATGGCACAACAAGAAGATTTTAAACAAGTTACGCTGGATAAATACAGAAACATAGGAATCATCGCACACATCGACGCAGGAAAAACAACTGTTTCAGAGCGCGTCTTATTCTATACAGGTAGAAACTATAAAATAGGTGAAGTTCACGATGGCGCCGCAACAATGGACTGGATGGAACAAGAACGAGAACGTGGCATCACGATCACATCCGCAGCCACAACTTGTTTCTGGAATGATTATCGTATCAACTTAATTGATACTCCCGGCCACGTTGACTTTACAGCTGAAGTTGAACGCTCGCTTCGCGTTCTTGATGGTGGATGTGTTGTTTTCGATGGATCACAAGGTGTTGAACCTCAATCTGAAACTGTTTGGAGACAAGCCGATAAATATAATGTTCCACGTTTGGCATTCGTCAATAAAATGGACAAAATGGGTGGAGACTTTTATATGAGCCTTGATTCCATTCACGAAAGATTAAGCAAAGATGCTGTCGCAATCCAGCTCCCAATCGGAGCAGAAGGCACATTCAGCGGAATCATTGATCTCATCACGAGAAAAGCTTATAGATTTGAAGGCAAAAACGGAGAAATCAAAACGGAAATCCCAATCCCGGATGATCTTAAAGATGAAGTGGAAAAATTCAGACACACAATGATTGAAAAGGCTTCTGAGTGCGACGATGGCCTTATGCAAAAATATATTGAAGGACAAGAATTAACAAATGAAGAAATTAAATTTGGTTTAAGAAAAGGCACAGTTGCCGACAAATTATATCCTGTGCTTTGCGGAAGCGCTCTTCAAAACATGGGAGTACAACTTATGCTTGATGCAGTTATAGATTATCTTCCATCCCCTCTTGAACTTCCTCCTACAAAAGGCGTAAATCCATATACGGAACAAGAAGAATTACGTTCACCAAAAGACACAGAACCATTCTCATCACTCGTATTCAAGATTGCGACAGATCCATTTGTTGGAAGACTCGCATATTTCCGCGTTTATTCCGGCAAAATCACTTCCGGTAGCCGCGTTTTCAACTCGGTCACAAGAGATGAAGAAAGAATCAGCCGCTTAGTCCGTATGCACTCCAACACAAGAGAAGAAATTCAGGAAGCAAAGGCAGGAGATATTGCCGCAATTATTGGCTTAAAAAAGACGTTAACAGGTCACACACTTTGCGACGAAGCTCATCCGATCAGACTTGAAACAATCAACTTTCCAGAACCTGTTATCCACATTGCAATTGAACCAAAAACAAAGGCAGATCAAGAAAAAATCTCACTTGCTCTCCAAAAACTCGCAGAAGAAGATCCAACGTTCCGCGTCAGATTTGATGAAGAAACTTCTCAAACGGTCATTGGAGGTATGGGTGAACTTCACCTTGATATCATCGTCGACCGCTTAAGACGTGAATTTAAAGTCGAAGCCAATGTCGGTGCTCCTCAAGTTGCTTACCGAGAAACGATCCAAAAAGAAATCGAACACGAAGAAAAATACGTTAAACAAACCGGTGGTCATGGTCAATATGGTCACGTTGTATTCAAACTTATCCCAAATGAAGCAGGTAAAGGATTTGAATTTGAAGATTCGATCGTTGGTGGAAAAGTTCCAAAAGAATTTGTCCCAGCTATTAAAAAAGGTGTTGAAGAAGCTCTTAATAGAGGTATTCTCGCAGGATTCCCTGTTGTGGACGTTAAAGTTGAACTTATTGATGGTTCTTATCACGACGTTGACTCCTCCGAAATGTCCTTCAAAATCGCAGCTTCTCTCGGCTTCCAAAACGGTGCAAAAAGAGCAAATCCATGCATACTTGAACCTATTATGAACGTCGAAGCTGTTACTCCTGAACAATATTTTGGAGATGTCATGGGTGATTTAAGCGCAAGAAGAGGCCAAATCTATGAAAGTGGAGATCGTGGTATGGCAAAATTCATCAGAGCACACGTTCCACTCGCATCCATGTTTGGATACGCAACAGATCTTCGCTCGATGACACAAGGTCGCGCAAGCTACTCAATGGAATTCGCAAAATACGACAAAGCTCCAACTAATGTTACTGAAAAAATCATTGCAGACAAAACCGGAGTGAAAGCAAAATAACAGACCGCTCGCACAAGCGACATCAATAATGAAATTTGGGCTTGCATTGGTACAGAAATTTGGATAAAATCAAGTTCGCAAAAAAAATTTATATATAAAATTAATCATTAACCACACAAAAAATGGCGGATAAAGAAAAATTTGATCGAACCAAAACGCACGTTAACGTCGGTACAATCGGCCACGTTGACCATGGTAAGACGACTCTTACATCAGCGATTACAAAAGTTTTAGCAGCCGCTTTCGGCGGAAACAACAAAGCTATTAACTTTGATCAAATCGATAATGCTCCTGAAGAAAAAGCCCGCGGTATTACAATCGCGACTTCACATCAGGAATATGAAACACCAAAAAGACATTATGCTCACGTTGACTGTCCTGGTCATGCCGACTACATCAAGAACATGATCACGGGTGCAGCTCAAATGGATGGTGCAATTCTCGTTGTCTCAGCAGCGGACGGCCCAATGCCACAAACACGTGAACACGTTCTTCTCGCAAATCAGGTTAACGTTCCTTTTATCGTCGTTTTCATGAACAAAATTGATATCGCCGATAAAGAAATTGCAGAACTTTCAGAAATTGAAACACGTGAAATTCTCAAGAAAAACGGCTTCCCTGGAGACACAACTCCTTTCATCAAAGGTTCAGCTCTTGGAGCTATGAACTGTGGATGCGGAAAGAAAGAGTGCCCAAATTGTGGCCCAATCATTCAACTCGCAGAAACACTTGATGCATACATTCCGGATCCTATAAGAACACTCGACAAGCCTTTCCTTATGCCGGTTGAAGACATCTTCTCCATCAAAGGTAGAGGAACAGTCGCGACAGGTAGAGTTGAACAAGGTATCGTGAAAGTAAACGAAGAAGTTGAAATCATTGGTATTAAAGCAACAAAGAAAGTTGTCGTCACAGGTGTCGAAATGTTCAGAAAATTACTCGACGAAGGACGTGCAGGTGATAACGTCGGTCTCCTTCTCCGCGGTGTTGAAAGAGAAGAAATTGAACGCGGACAAGTTATTGCAAAACCGGGTTCAATCACACCTCATACGAAATTTGACGCTGAAGTTTATATCTTAAATAAAGAAGAAGGTGGAAGACACACACCATTCTTTAAAGGTTACAAACCTCAGTTCTACGTCAGAACAACAGATGTTACAGGTACAATTGAACTTCCAGCCAATGTTGAAATGGTTATGCCTGGTGATAACATCAAGATGGTCGTCACACTCGGCGTTCCTGTTGCTCTTGATCAAGGTACAAAATTTGCTATCCGTGAAGGCGGCAAAACAGTTGGTGCCGGATCTGTAGCCAAAATTATAGAATAAATCTAATCGCTCGCGTCTTGATTAAAATTTATCATTACGCAAAGCGTCGTCCTTTAACAACCTAAAACTAATCAAACTATGTCAGTAAAACAGAAAATCAGAATCAAAATCTTCGCTTTCGATCACAAAATCGTTGATCAATCCACAAAATTAATAATCGATATCGCGGAAAAAACTGGCGCATTAGTTTCAGGACCAATACCTTTGCCAACAAAAATTGAAAGATTCACTGTCAATAAATCAACTTTTGTACACAAAGACGCACGTGAACAGTTTGAGATGCGCACACACAAGCGCCTAATCGACATCACGGAATGCACACCAAAAACCATCGAATCTCTTTCAAATCTTAACCTCCCTGCCGGAGTTGAAGTTGAAATCAAGATGATGAGCTCGGAAAAAGCAAAAGTTGCATCAGAAACAGTAGTCGCATAGGTATTAAGGAATAAAAATACAATCATATTAAGCGGGTCAAGATTTGACCCGCTTTTTTGTTGTTTCGAATTTCAAAGTGTTGTGCTAAAATTATCATTAAAAGCAACACAATTTATCCCCCTTTCAGTATGCCCAAATTTTTAACTGATAAAAAATTCAAAAACGCTCTTAAAACAGGAGCAATGATTTTGGCTTTAATAAGCCTTTTCGTCAGCGCGACTATTAACTTCAAAACAAACCAGGCGGAAGCTCAAGCTTCACCATATTATGAATATTCATTGCAATTTGGTTTAGACTGGCAAACTGATCAATTTGACGGAATATACGGATCAGCAATTGATCCAGCGACCGGAGATATATATTTAAGCGTAAGCAGAGGCGGTGGCTCGTATTATTATATACAAAGATACGATTCAACCGGCACATATATAAGCAAATTTTCCACATCTTATCTGCCAAGAGGTCCACATATAATATCCGGAGGTTATATTTATGTCCCGGAAGGCAGCTATATAAACAAATACTCTTTGGCGGGAAATTACTTAGGATCCGCGGTATCATCACTCAACGCGGCTGTTGCGGTAGCGATTGATGGAAGCGGAAATTTCTATGTCGCAGAACAAAATGGACACATTGTGCGAAAATTTAATTCAAGTGGAACTCTTTTAATAACACTGGGAAGTACAGCGGGATCGGCAGATGGACAATTTTATTACCCACGAGGAGTTGCGCTGGATTCAGATGGAAATATATACGTAGCAGATACGAACAACAGTCGCATTCAAAAATTTAATTCAAGCGGAGAATTCGTAACAAAATGGACCCTACAACTAGACGTAAATGAACGTGGATATCCATATCATATATACATAGATGGCAGCAATAACATATACGTCAGCAATACAAGCGTAGGCAATGTTGAAAAATACGATACAAGCGGCACACTGCTCACAACTATCGCAATAGGATCAAGCAGTATAACAAAAGACGCCGGCGGAAACATTTACACTTCAAACCTAAAATACAATTCAACCGGAGACACGGTTTTATTAACATTGAATACTTATGGAAGGAATTTGGACGGACAATTCTATAGCGCAGAAGGCGTAACGGTTGATTCAAGCGGAAATATATACGTAGCAGACAGCGGCAATAACAGAATTCAAAAATTCGACTCAAGCGGAACGTATTTATCAAAATTCGGAAGTTCCGGAACAGGCGACGGACAATTTAGCACTCCAAGAGATGTAACGGTTGATTCAAGCGGAAACATATACGTTTTAGACAAAAACAACAAAAGAATACAAAAATTTAACTCGAGCGGGACATATACAACTCAATGGAACCTGGAGCTTGACTCTCCAAATGAATGGGGCGAAGGAGAAAGTATGACAATTGACAGCGACAATAATATATATGTGTACAACAGATTTATTTATGGAGTCGAAAAATTTACTTCAGCGGGAGTAAAATTGATAAACATAGGCTCAGAAGGAACGGGCGACGGACAATTTAGCGGCTATGGCAATAAAATAACAATCGATCAAAGCAGCAATACTTTATACGTCATGTCGGCAGGCAGAATACAAGCGTTCAATTCAACCGGAACATATTTAAGGCAATGGAGCTTATCATCAATGAGCGCCCCGTCATCAATCACAGCCAAAAACGGTTATGTATACGTAGGCGGCGGAGCATGGTATTCAGGCTATGCGGGATTTTATATATATGACTCAAATGGAACCTACGTAAATAGATATTGGCCAAGCTCAGGTACGGGCGCAGGACAATTTGATTGGGTAATGGACCTAATAATTGACTCAAATTCAAATATATATGTATTAGGAGCTAAATCAAATGCCTCCTCTAACTTTGTAGAAAAATTTACAGTAATTCCACCACCAAGCGCACCAACGTCATGCATAACTTCCGCAGCAACCGGCACATCCGTAGCAGTCGGTTGGACAGACAATTCAGATGACGAAACCAATTTCACGATTGAAAAATCCACAAATGGCACAGACTATGAAGTAGTTTCCTCAACGGTCCCTGCGAATATAGTAGCGAAGGGCATTGGCGATCTTAACTACAACACTCAATATTGGTTCAGAGTCAAAGCAACAAATACGTATGGCGCATCTGATTACACAACTTGTAGCCCGGTTACAACAACAAATACAACAGCAATCGAATCATATAGATTTGATACAATATGGGGAAGTTCTGGGAGTGGAGACTCCCAATTTAGTGGTCCATATGACTTAGCAATTGATTCAAGTGGGAATGTATATGCTACAGACTATTTCAATAACCGCGTTCAAAAATTCGACTCTAACGGAACATTCATAACTAAATGGGGAAGCAATGGAAGTGGAGACGGAGAATTTATTAGCCCATATGGAATAGCAATTGATTCAAGCGGGAATGTATATGTAGCGGATAATGGCAATAGTCGTGTACAGAAATTCACATCAACCGGGACGTTCATAACTAAATGGGGAAGCAATGGAAGTGGAGACGGAGAATTTTGGGGTGCGTCAGAAATAACAGTTGATTTAAGTGGAAATGTATATGTGGCAGACGAAAGCAATAACCGCATTCAAAAATTCGATTCTAATGGAACATTCATAACTAAATGGGGAAGCAATGGAAGTGGAGACGGACAGTTTACATTTCCAAAAGGTGTAAAAGTTGATTCAAGTGGGAATGTATACGTGGCTGATACCAGCAATCACCGCATTCAAAAATTCGATTCTAATGGAACATTCATAACTAAATGGGGAAGCAATGGAAGTGGAAATGGACAATTCTTTTATCCAAAAGGAGTAACAGTTGATTCAAGTGGAAATGTATATGTAGCAGATTCAAGCAACAATCGAGTCCAAAAATTCGACTCTAATGGAACATATATAATAAAATGGGGAAGCAATGGAAGTGGAAATGGACAATTTGGTAGCATACAAGGTATAGCAATTGATTTGAGTGGAAATACATACGTAGAAGATACGGGCAACAATCGCGTCCAAAAGTTCGCCCCAAACACAAACGTCGCCCCAACAATCTCCGACTTAGCCGCAACTTCAAGCACAAATCCGGTATTTTCATGGACATTTAATGACAGAAACGAAGCGGATTCTGAGTCCGCATATCAAATCCAAGTTTCATCATCAAGCGGATTTGAATCAAATATATGCGACACTGAAAAAACATCGGGGATAATAAGTTCGATTGCATATAACGACACAAGCTGTACAACGCCGCTCAGTGCCGGCGAAACGTATTATGCAAGATTAAAAGTTTGGGACAACAGCGACTTACCAAGCGCTTTTACATCAGGCTATTCTTTCACAGCAATATCCCCTTCTCCAACCGCACCATCAGCATGCGTAACTTCAAACATAACTTCATCCGGAATGACGGTTGGTTGGACTGATAATTCAAACAACGAAACATATTTTGACTTAGAAAAATCAACAAACGGCACAGATTATGTAACGGTTAATAGCGCAATTGCAGCAAATACGGTTTCATATGACGCAAGCTCATTATCAACTAATGACCAGCTCTGGTTCCGCGTCCGCGCAAAAGGAGAAGCCGGAAATTCCGCATACGCAACATGCTCCCCTGTTTATACGCTAGCGGATACGGGATTCACGTTAACGCACAGCGTAAGTTCATCTACAAGCATATCGATTAATGTGAATTCAGAGGGAACAAACCCAAGCGATACACAATACGCAATAATGATAGGATCTGTATATTTACATTCGGATGGAAGCACAAGTGAGACTGAACAATGGCAAACAAAAGTTGAATGGGGCACGACAATTGCAACAGGCTTAACTCCAAACACAACATACGAAATTAAAGCTAAGGCACGTAATGGCAGCAACGTTGAAACAAGCTTTGGCACAACTGGAACGCTCACAACACTCGCAGCAACACCTTCATTCACTATAAGCAGCGTTCAAGCAACGTCATTCCAATTAACAATAAACGGAAACGGAAATCCAACGGGAACACAATATTCAATTTCGTGGCCAATACCTTCGCAATATCTTGGCGCAAATGGATACTTTGGTCTCTCCCCTGTATGGCAAACATATGAACAATGGGGTGGCGCATCCGGAATAGCAGTTACCGCAGTGGAAAATACTTCATACGGACTACGAATATCCGCAAAAAACAGCGACGAGTTGTCAGCAACATCAGCCACATCAACAACTTATACAGCTGTCGACGCACCTTCAAATTTTCAAGCAACATCAGTGGATCCGACAAGTCTTGCTTTTTCCGTTGATCAATTTACAAACGACACACTTGGCTCATCCGCATATTTCTTTTATGGATATTCCATACCTGAAGGCGAAGGCGGCTATTATGGCTTATCCAACTGGGTTGGAGGCTCATCAACGGGCTATCAATGGACGCACTCATCACTCGCAGCAAATAAACAATTTATACATCACGTTAAACAAAGAAATCAGGACGGGACTGAAACGGCCGCAGTTGATTTAACAACTTGTACAGCAGCAAATACGCCGACCGCTTCGGCAAGCAATATCACAACAACGACATTTGATTTAACAATAAATAAAAATGGAAATCCGGACGGAACTTATTACGCTGTACTTTCCGGAGACCAATATTTAGCTGAAAACGGCACCTTTACGGCAACGCCAAGATGGTTCACAGCAGACGCAACTACAACATATACAATTATAAACAACATTCCCGGTGAACCATATACAGTAAATGTAAAAGCTAAAAACTGCGACGATGTTGAAACAAGTTCTTGGAGTTTAACTGGAATTTATATGCTGGCAAATACGCCAAACGCGCCAACCGTAACTCCATACCAAACAAACGTAAATGTAAAACTGGACGAAAATTTCAGCTACAACGGATCAAATGTCCTCTATGCCATTCAATTCGCGACAAATGACATGTTCACAGATGCGCAGTACGTACAAGCCGGCGGCACTCTTGGCGCAACCGCAGTGTGGCAAACATACAATGATTGGGGCGGAATTAGTGGAATATCCGTAACCGGATTATCAACAAACACTCCTTATTACATCAAAATAACAGCCAAAAACGGCAGTGGAGTTGAAGCAACGCCAACAACAGCTACAACAACAACCTTGGTAAATGTTCCGGGAGCACCGACAACAGTCGTTTCATCATCCGAAACCACAACGTCTTTCAGATTTGACCTCAATGCCAACTCAAATTCATCAAGCGTAAAATATGCAATTGAATTCCCTACCACGTCCAAATATCTCAGTGAAACCGGAATGCTCACAAGCGACACAGCGATTTGGAAAACAACCACGGAATGGGATGCGATCGATGGCAACTCAAGTAATGGAATAACGATAACGGGAATCTCGCTCGGCAATTCATGTTACATGCTTAAAGCAAAAGCAAAAGGCATATCTGAAACCGAAACCGAATTTGGCGCATTATCAAGTTCCATGTGTAGTCTTGCAAATACGCCAACAAGCGCACCAACGCTTGCAACAAAAGACTCAACATCAGAATTGGTCCTCACAATCAACGACACGTTAAATACAAGCTCAACCAAATACGCAATCTACGAACCAACGAGAAGTAAATACTTACAATCAAATTATAATCTTGGAACAAGTGCATATTGGAATACAAAAACCACATGGGAAAGTGGCGACAACGATATAGAACATTCAATTGTAATATCGGCACTCGAATCAGGAAGTTCATATACGTTCAAAGTTAAAGCAAGAAATGATTTAGAAACCGAAACCGCTTTATCCGATGCATCAAATACCGCATCAACAAACCAAGGGAGTAGCGGATGCACAGCAAACTGGACATACAGTTCTTGGAGCGCATGTTCAAACGGTCATCAAACACGCACAAGATCAGACTCAAACGGATGTCCGGGAGCGGCAACAACAACAGAAGATCAAGTCTGTACATGTACACCAAACTGGTCATGCGGAACATGGGCAGCATGCACAAACAATTCTCAATCAAGAACGTGTACGGATTCAAATACTTGTGGAGTAACAACTGGCAAACCCGCAGAAACACAAACATGCACAATCACATGTACACCAAGCTTAACTTATAGCGATTGGAGCACATGCGTAGATAACTCAAAAACGCGAACGAAAACCGATACAAATCACTGCTCTACACCGGCAACAACAACAGAAACGGAATCGTGCTCAAACATATGTAATCCTGAATGGCATTATAGCGACTGGGGAACATGCGTAAACGGAAATCAAACGCGAACGAAAACCGATACAAATACATGCGAAACTTCAAATGTAGTAACCGAATCGCAAACTTGTAACACCACTCCAGCATGTCAAGAAACTTGGGCATGTACGGCATGGTCGGATTGTAGCCAAGCCGGAACTCAAATCAGAGCCTGTACGGATCAAAATGCATGCGGCACAGTGGCAACCAAGCCTTTGGAATCACAAACTTGCACACCAATATGCAGTGAACTTTGGGTATGTACGGAATGGAACGCATGTTCAAATAATTCAAAATCAAGAATTTGCACGGACAGAAATGCATGCGGTACAACAACATCAAAACCATCTGAAACAAACACGTGCACAAGCACAACAAACGACACAGGAGACACAGGCGACACGGGTGAAAGCGGAAACCAAGCTGTCGTCACAACCGAAGATCTCAAAAAACAAATCGACGAACTGAAAAAAGAAATTGAAATACCAAAAGACGCACTCACTCGCGGCGAATTCCTTGCATACGTCGTGACAGATCTCGACCTCCAAAATGTTCGCAAAGATTATTTGGATACTTGTGAAAAAAACAAAGAAGAATGTCTTAGTATGTTGAACCTTGGAACATCAACAACGATAAACCAATCTGAAACAAACAGCAAAGAACTGGACGTAGCTTCTCAACTTGGACTCACAAGCGTATTCACGGAAAAAAACAACAAAGAACTCCAAACAAATGCCGCGGTAACAAGGTCAGAAGCAATAAAAGTAATATTGATAGCTCTTGATGTAGTTAAGCCTGAAACGTGTGAAGAATTGATTATAGCCGCCGGAAGTGAAGAAGCGTTAACGGCTCAAAAAACTCCATTTAAAGATCTCACCAATAACATTACAAAATGTTGGATACCAAAAGTTGCAAATTCAGCATGTGAAATAAAACTTATAGATTGCGGCAAAACCGCAGAATTTAAACCGGATTCATATCTTTTGAAAGGAGATTTCAATGAAATAATAAAAAAAGCAAAAGCATATGCAAAACAAAAAAATATCAAATTCAACATTGCAACCGATACGGATAAAGATGGATTAACCGACATAATGGAAACGGAAATCTACGGCACTAATCCAAAAAAAGCCGATACAGATGGTGATGGATTGAACGATGGTGAAGAAATAAATAAATATAAAACAAATCCATTAAACGTAGATACGGATAATGACACGCTCAAGGATGGTGACGAAGTAAAAAAATATAAAACAAATCCATTAAAACAAGATACCGATGGAGATGGCTTCTCGGATAATATTGAAATTGCAGCAGGCACAGACCCTCTTGATCTCCTGGATTATCCAAAAGACACAAAAGGCATCGGCGTCTCAGATGATTGGCAAACAAAAAACAAAATCGTCGTTGAAAACGGTGAACAAGATACTGATAATGATGGCTTATCCGATAAAATGGAATACCAATACAGAACGGATCCAAAAAATCCTGATACAGACGGTGACTCATTCACGGATGGCCAAGAAGTGCTTGATATGCACACAGATCCTTTGAAATTCACATCAATAAGCAATGTCTTATTGGCTATAACAAACATCGCACAAGACCAAATTATTGGTAACTCATCTTTCTACGTTAAGGGAACGGCAAAAAAAGACACTCTTGTACAAATATATGTAAGAAACACATTTGGTAGAGAAAAAGTTATCGCAAGCGCAACCGCAGATTCCACAAATATGTTTGATATCCAAACCGACCCAATTAAAGATGGAAAATACTTATTATTAGCTAAAGCATTTGATTCAAAAAAATCCGAAGTCATTTCGTCAAACCCGATAAACATTGAAATAAACAGCGCTCTCAATATTGAAGCACCACAATTAATGGCGTTTGGAGGAGTAACTATTACAGAAGAAATGCTAAAATCCGGATTTAAAATAACAACCTCTTCAATACCGATAATCAGAGGAAAAACCGAATTCGGCAATGAAGTTATTACATCATGGAAAAGCTTACTTTCCTCCTCTGCTCTTGTAGCGGATAGCCCTGCCGGTGAATTCACGGTTAAACCTGCAAAGCCTCTTGAAGAAGGTGAACACACTGTAACGGTTTATGCAACGCGCAAAAAAGACAATGTAATGAGCAAAGCGCTTAAGCTATCGTTTGTAGTAAAAAACGGCTTAAGCAATATGGATTTGTCCAATATGAACAAATTCGCCGGAAACATTGCGGGCTTTTATAAAAAAGACACTATTGCAAAAATCTTCTATCAAACAATGATAGGAATTGGAGCCGCGGGCGGAATCTGGTTATTGTATTTCTTATACGGTAAATATCGCGATTACAAAGATTACGCTGAAAAAATGCGCAAGCGCAAAGAAAAACTTGAAAAAGGCGAAGATGACGACGAAGACGAGGAATAAAGGCAATAAATTTATAAGTCAATTTGAGCCTCTGCTTTTCCACATTCAGTTGCTATTCTTCCACATATAGCAAGAACGTCTTCTGTGGAATCTACTCTTGGCACAGCTTTACATAGTTCTGTTGGTTCCTTGCAAACGGCCTGCACTATTGTCTTTAAATTTACTTCCGGTATTGTCTTGCATCCCGTGTTACGATCTACGCCGCCTTGTCTAGCTTGAACAACCTGCATTTTCTCACATTCTCTTTTAACAACTGTACAAAGTCTAATTAAGGTTGGATTCACGTCATCATCGGAAGAACAAACATTAACCGGTATCTGAGAGCACGCATGATCAATTTGAGCGATTGAGCCTGGTACTTTTGAACATACATTGTCATTATACGTTGCAGTTCTTACCCACTCCGCTTCCGGCGAACCATTTAACCAACCGGGATCAAAAGATTTACAAGCGTCCACGTCTCCTCTTAATGCAGATGGTATCTGAGAACATGTAGCGTTTTGTCGCTGTTGCTCAGGGCTTAATACGTCATCAGGTGACTCTGAAAAACCGCACGCTACAGCTGTTGCCATTAACACAAGCGGAAGAAGTACTCTCATTTTTTTAATTGTTAAATATTTAGTGACATAATTATAACTATAATTTATAAAATGTCAATAACTTATGATACTCTTCTTTTTGTAGGCGATTTCCCAAATTTTCCCGCAGATTGCTCTATCAACATCTGAGCTACCGCTTCTACGTTATCAGGCGTTATTTCAATCGGCGTTCCATCGGGAGTCGTTATCTTTACAACTCCAGCCAATTCTCGAACTAATAATTCACGCATTTGTTCTTGAGTAGTACCAAGCCCATCAATCTCTTGCAATCCTAGCTCAACTACCATCGCATCAAAATTTCTAACAGCATATTCAAACATTCCGCCCATTTTAGCCACACTTAATACTGAAGAAAACATTCCCATCCCGGATAACAGCCCCTGAACAATCGGAGTATCTATATCCATTACAATTCTTTGAATCATTCTTTTTGCCTGTTCACACGATCCGGTATCACACACTATTCGCTCTATTATGCCTGCCACAAATTCTTTCACGGTACACGCAGCGTCTCCAAATTCCTCTATTATTTCATCTCCGTTATATGTTCCCAATTGGGTTTTTCTTAATTTATCCATCACGTATTTATTTTAGGTGGCAGCAATTCTAAATTGGAATTTTCGCTTTGTCAATGCGACGTTTTTATCAAACTATTAGCAACAACAAACAACGTAAAATTTGTCATTTATTATTCATTTGTCATTCATTTGTCATTTAGATTTTGGATTTTGTTATTTTCTCTTGACTTCCTTTTCAACTACCTATAAATTAGTACGGCACAACCACAAAGGTTGATGTTCAAACGTTTCCGCGGGCTTGCCGAAAGTCTTCGGAAGCAAGAACCTCTTAACCAAACTAAATATGGTAGGCATACTCGGCAAAAAATTAGGCATGACACGTATCATCCAAGATGATGGCCGCGTGATCCCAGTAACAGTTATCTTCTGCACTCCAAATACGATTGAACAAGTTAAGACTGTTGAAAAAGATGGATATCCGGCGATAGTTTTGGGATTTAACGCGCTCAAGAAACCGACGAAGACAAGCAAATTTGAACACCTTAGAGAATTTAAGATCGCCGCAACAGATGTGGAAAAGTTCAAAAAAGGTGACCTCATAAATCTTGATTCGTTAAAAGAAGTTAAAGAAGTCACAATTACCGGCGTATCAAAAGGTAAAGGCTTCCAAGGTGTAATCAAAAGACACAACTTCTCAAGAGGTCCAATGTCCCACGGTTCACATCATCACAGAGAACCTGGCTCAATTGGTACACGCGCAAAACCAGGTAGAGTAAATAAAGGTAAAAAGATGCCGGGCCACATGGGTCTCGACACAGTTACTATAAAAGGTGTAAAAATAATGCATATAGATAACGAAAAACATCTACTTGCAATAAAAGGAGCCGTTCCGGGAGCAAAAAACAACCTTGTAATCATAAAAGTGGAAAAATAGTATGAAAATAGACTTATACAATCAGAAAGGTGAAAAGAAAGGACAAATTGAGCTTCAAAAAGAATATTTTGAACAACCATTCAATGAAGACTTGATTCACCAAGCACATGTTATGCAAACGGCAAATGCTCGCAAAGCAATTGCTCATACAAAAACAAAGGCGGAAGTTAGAGGTGGTGGCAAAAAACCATATGCTCAAAAACACACAGGAAATGCAAGACAAGGTTCATCCCGTAATCCGCACTTCGTAGGTGGCGGTGTTGCATTTGGTCCAAGAAACGACAGAAACTTCAGCAAAAACATGCCAAGAGGTCAAAGAAGACAAGCTTTACTCAGTGCTCTTTCAGACAAAGCTCGTGAAAATCAAATAATTGCACTCGATAAATACGAAGGAGTAGAAGCAAAAACAAAGATTTTTGCAGAAATGCTTAGCAAACTCCCAATCCCAAGAAGAGCTTTATTTGTTCTTCCTGCAAAAAATGCATTAATTGAAAAATCCAGCAAAAATTTATCAAACGTGAAAACTATTTTGGTAAATTATTTGAATATTACAGATTTAATCAATTACAAAACAGTCGTTTTCCTTGAGGAATCACTCGGAAAAATGAACGAAATCTTTAAGACAAAGTCATAAATAAAATATGAAATACGCAAGAATAATCAGACCGATCACAACAGAAAAAAGCACAAGACTAAGCGAGTCAAAACAATATACCCTTTGGGTATCAAGCAAAACAACGAAAATCGATGTTAAAAGAGCATTCATAGAGATGTATGGTGAAAAACCCGTTTCAGTAAACATGATGAACGTAGTCAAAAAAGTCAGAATGATCGGAAAAGGCAGAGTCATGACAAAAAGACCATTAATGAAAAAAGCAATTGTAAAGGTAAATAGCAAAAAAGGTATAGATATAAATAAACTTAAATTAGAAGATTAATATGCCGATTAAAACCTACAGACCAACAAGCCCGGGAAGAAGACTTATGACAGGCCTCACATATGAGGAAATCACAACAATCAACCCTAAAAAAAGACTCGTAAAGAGGCTGAAAAAACACGCAGGTCGCAATAATTCCGGCAAACTCACGATCAGACATCAAGGTGGCGGCTACATCAAGCAATACAGAATGGTTGATTTCAACCAAACGGATAAAATAAATATTCCTGCAACGATCAAAACAATTGAATACGATCCGGGAAGATCATCATTCATTATGCTTGTTTGCTATGCAGACGGTGAAAAACGCTATAACTTAGCACCTGAGGGCGCAAAAGTTGGAGACGTTATCATCACAAAAATCAAAGCAAGAGTCCAATCAGGCAACAGAATGACATTAAGCCACATACCAATCGGTTATTCAATATTCAACCTTGAACTCGTTCCTGGAAAAGGCGGACAAATGATCAAATCAGCAGGTTCAAGCGGAAAACTCGTTTCTCTCGAAGGAAAATTGGCACAAGTTCAACTCCCTTCAGGAGAAGTCAGAATGGTACCAAAAGAATGTTTTGCAACGGTCGGAGTTGTTTCCAACGTCGATCATTCAAACGTAAGCCTTGGAAAAGCCGGACGAAAGCGTCATATGGGATGGAGGCCAACCGTTAGAGGTAAAGCCATGAACCCGGTTGAACATCCACATGGTGGTGGTGAAGGCGCACAACCAATCGGTCTTACCGGACCACGCACGCCATGGGGCAAACCAGCTAATGGTTACAAAACAAGAGATCGCAAGAAATACAGCACAAAATGGATTATTAAAAGAAGACCTACAAGAAATAAATAACAGAGCGCCGCAAAGCGGCAGCTCCATATAAATAAAAAACTATGAGCAGAAGCTTAAAAAAAGGACCATACATCGACAAGAAATTGATGAAAAAGATTGAAAAGATAAACGCATCTGGAGATAAAAAACCAATCAAAACATGGGCAAGACAATGTGATATCTCTCCTGAATTCGTAGGTCACACAATAGCAGTACACAACGGAAAACAGCACATTCCTGTATATATCACAGAACAAATGGTAGGCCACAAACTCGGAGAATTCTCCCCTACAAGAAAATTCAAAGGACATGGTGGTAAGCTCGCAAGATTAACAGGAACAGACAAAGACGCAGCAACACCGGCGAAATAATATAAAACAATCAATTAAAAGAATAAAAAATGAGGTCAGTAACAAAATTTATCAGAATAGCACCAAAGAAACTTGAACTCGTTGCGGGAATAGTAAGAGAAAAAAACGTAGTTGAAGCCCTCGCAATGTTAAAGTACATGCCAAAAAAAGCGGCAGACTTAGTCAGAAAAGCATTGGTTTCAGCAACAGCAAATGCAGAAAATAATCTCAAACAAAAGAAAGAAAATCTATATATAAGCTCAATCTTTGCAAGCGACGGACCTAAATTCAAAAGATTTATCCCCGCTTCAAGAGGAAGAGCAAATCCGATCATCAAGAAAATGTCACACTTAAGAATTGAATTGAAGGTCAGAGAAACAGCTGCACCGGAAAAGAAAGAAACAAAAGCGGAAAAAGCTGTCAAAAAAACTACTAAAAAAACTGTAACAACATAAAATGGGTCAAAAAGTAAATCCAAACATCATTAGGATAGGAATAACAAAGAGCTGGGACTCTAAATGGTTTGCTACAAAAAAATCATATTCCACCCTGCTCCACAAAGACATTGAGGTAAAAAAATACCTCGAAAAAAGACTTAAGGAAAACGCTATTTCAAGAATAGAAATCTTGAGAAGCCCAACAAAAGTTACACTTGTTATCTATACGGCAAAACCGGGTACAATCATCGGACATCAAGGTGAAATGATCGAAGAACTCCGCGCAGAACTTGAAAAGAAATTTAATGAAAAATTTGGAATTGAAATCAAGGAAATCAGACAACCTGCAACAGATGCACGCTTAATCGCAGAATCAATCGCTCAACAAGTTGAAAAAAGAATTTCATATAGAAGAGCTGCAAAAATGGCTTTGGAAAAAGCAATGGACGCAGGAGCACTTGGAGTCAAAGTCTATGCTTCAGGACGCTTAAATGGAGTTGAAATCGCAAGAAATGAACTTTTCATCAAAGGAAAACTCCCACTTCAAACATTCAGAGCAAATATTGAATATGCATACGTCCCTGCCCTAACAACATACGGAATCATCGGATTAAAGGTTTGGGTATATAAAGGAGACATATTCAAGAAAGATTTAGAAAAACTTAGCCAACAATAAAAACATGTTACAGCCAAAAAAGACAAAACATAGAAAACAGTTTAGAAACCGCGGAAGCCTTAGAGGTCCAGCGCAAAGAGGAACAAAAATGGCATTTGGAACATTTGGATTGAAGGCAATCTCAGCCGGTGAAATCTCCGCAAGACAAATCGAAGCCGCAAGAAAGGCTATGGCAAGATTCACGAAAAAAGGTGGAAAAATATGGATTAGAATATTCCCGGATAAGATCATAACAAAGAAAGCGGCTGAAGTCCCAATGGGCGCCGGAAAAGGTACACCAGAATTCTTCTGCGCTGAAGTACAAGCCGGAAAAATCATATTTGAACTCGAAGGAATCACAGAAGCAGAAGCAAAAGAAGCAATATATCTCGCAACTCAAAAACTACCTGTAAAATGCAAATTTATTAATAAGAACAAGCTCATTTAAACAACATGTATACAACCGAAGAATTAAAAAAGATGAAGAAAGAACAGCTTGAAAAAGCCTTAAAAGAAGGCAAAACGAGCTTGATGAAATACAGATTTGAATCACGCACGGGACAATCAAAGAATCATCAAAGAGTGGAAAATACGAAAAAATATGTCGCAAGAGTCATCACAATATTAAAAAACGTTAAATAATAATATATGAGAACAAAAGAAGGAACAGTCGTGAGCGATAAAATGGACAAAACGATTGTTGTAAAAGTTGATACATACAAGACCCATTCAAAATATAAGAAAAGATATAAAACATCAAAAAAATTCTATGCTGACAGTCCAGAGGGAAAATACAAAATGGGAGACAGTGTAACAATTTACGAGACTCGTCCGCTTAGCAAATTAAAGAATTGGACAGTCGTTAAACCACAATCAAAATAATATGATACAACTTAGATCACATTTAGTCGTCGCAGATAACACCGGAGCCAAAATGGCAACATGCATCCAGCCAATGGGTGGAACGGGAAAAAGATGGGCAAAGCTTGGAGACATAGTAGTCGTAACTGTTAAACAAGCATCCCCAAGAGGAATTGTAAAAAAGAAGTCAGTTGAAAGAGCCGTCGTTATAAGAGTAAGAAACAATACGAAAAGATCAGACGGCACATATATAAAATTCGATGACAACGCAATAGTTATTATAGGAAAAGATCTCGTACCAAAAGGAACTCGCGTATTTGGACCGGTAGCAAGAGAACTACGCGACAACCCGGGATTTCAAAAAATTATTTCTTTAGCGCCAGAAGTACTATGAAAATCAAAATATCAGACAATGTGCTCCTTATTGCAGGAAAAGATCGCGGTAAAAGCGGAAAAGTAATTCGTGTCGACCAAAAACGCAAAAAAATCGCAGTCGAAAAGTTAAACCTTATAACAAAGCACATCAAGAAAACGAAAACCAGCAAGGGTGACAAAGTAAGATATGAAACATTCTTCGATGTATCAAACGCAATGATCCTCTGCCCACACTGTTCAAAACCAGCACGCGTTGAATACAAAACAGAAGGAAAAACAAAATCAAGAATATGCAAATTATGCAAAGAGTCTGTCGACCAAAAATTCGATAGCTCAGCAATTAAATCTAAAAAAACTAAGAAACAATCATGAGCACAACAGAAGACCTAAAAACAAGATATTTAAAAGAAGTTGCCCCGGCATTAAAAGAGATGTTAGGAGTCAAAAATGTTATGGCTGTACCAAAGATAACAAAAGTTACAGTTAACGTTGGAATAGGCTCATACATGGCAAAAGGCGGCAAAGATCATGCTGATGTAATGAACAACATAGCAGCTATCACTGGTCAAAAGCCGGTTGCTGTAAAAACGAATAAATCAATCTCAAACTTTAAAACAAAACAAGGGCAAGTCGTTGGAATTAAAGTAACGCTTAGAGGAAAAAGAATGTATGATTTCTTAAATAAATTAATCAACATCACCCTCCCACGCGTACGCGACTTCAGAGGAATCTCGACAACGGCTTTCGACGAACGCGGAGCCTACAACCTTGGACTTAAAGAACACACAGTATTTCCGGAAATAGGAGCAGAAGACCTTACAAAAGTTCATGGCCTTCAAATAACAATCTCAACAACAGCAAAAAATAAAGAA
>JBAYGM010000003.1:0-17210 GCA_041666705.1 Candidatus Altimarinota bacterium
AATATAGCGAAAGAACAAGGCACGATTTCGGAGATGGCAACATGAAAACCATAAGGTAAGACTCATGGAAATGACAATGGCAAGAGGCGGAACAGATATGGGCAAAGCTGTTCTTGAGGGGAATAGGATGTTAAATGCGGCATTAAAAAAATTCGGGAAAGGTTTTCTTTCAGCAATGTATTTGTTTTCTGACGGAGCAACTCAAGGTGCATTGTCTGGAGATAGATTGAGAAGATTTCTTGATGGCGTCGAGTCTTATTGCGGCGAGTGGTGGGGCAAGCATATGAAAAAAGGTTATTTGTTAGGACCAAAAGAGCAAAAAGCAGTGCTTGAGCAGTATTTTGGAGAAAAGGATTCAGATGCTGTGCCGGAGATGGAAGAACTTATTGAAAAATCCATGATTGGACTTGCAAGAGATATGGCGTTTTTCAAAAAGCGATTTCCGCAAAATAGGTAAAACCTATTTCCACTTCCAGAAATATTTCACCATGCTGACGATGTGATGCCAGAAGACTTTTTTTAGAAGCAAATGTGAGACTCCGCCGCCACTCAAACGTTTGTGATAATGGTTGATTTGCGCATCGGGATAATAAACAACGCGAAGGCCTTTTGCGTGAACTTTTTGACATAAATCCGCATCTTCCATGAAAAGAAAATATCTTTCATCAAAGCCTCCAATTTCTTCAAATAGCTTTTTTGGCATCAAAACTGCGGCTCCAACAAGCCAATCCACGTCATGCATAGCATTTGGGTCAAGCCCAGTCATGACATATTTTTGAACGCGATTTTTGAAATATTTTATTTTACCAAGTGCGGTTCGTTTTGCGACAAGGTCTATGAAGTGCGGAAATCTTCGAAACGAATCCTGAATATCGCCATTTGCATAAATCAATTTTGGACCAAGCGCGCCAATATCGGGATGCTTTTCCATGTAATCAACCATTTTTTGGAGTGCATCCGGAAAAACAGTTGTATCCGGATTTAAGAAAAGTAAATATTCGCCAAGCGCGTGTTTTGCACCAAGATTATTGCCCTTTGCAAAGCCAAGATTCTTATGCGTTTTGATTAATTTAATGCGTTTATCTTCCGCCGCTTTATCAAGAAAGCCACGACTGATCGGGTCAATCGAAACATTATCTACAAAAATTATTTCAAATTTAAAATCGGTTTTCGCGGCTTCCAAAGCCTCAACACAAAGTTTTGGGAAATATTTGTGATTGAAATTTATGGTAATTGTAGAAAGTTTCATATTGGGATTATTTAAGCTTCTTCGCCATTTCTTCTCGTGCGCTTTTATTCAGTTCTGCCTTATTTTCCGCTATTTTAAGCTCCCATTTACCTGTTACGAATTTATTATCATCAATATTTTCCGCGAGTACAATTCCGGAACCAATAAAAGAATTATTTCCGATTTTTACGCCCGGCATAATGCTCGCATTAATTCCAACGCGCACGTTTTTGCCCGTAATTACGCCAAGTTTGTTTCTTTGGCTATCAACTTTTTCACCATTTATTTTCACGGGAATATTTTTCTCATCAAGTCGCAAATTTCCGGTTATGGCTCCGGCTCCAAAAGAAGTTCCGTCACCAATCACGCTATCGCCAACATAATTTGAGTGCATCCAGACGCCATTTCCAACATAACTTCTAGCAACTTCCGTCGATTTTCCAATCACACAATTTTCCCCAATATGACTGTCGCGCACCATCGCATAATTCGCAATAAGTGTATTTTTTCCGATATAACACGGGCCATTGATTATCGCATGCTCAAGCACTCGCACGCCGTCTTCAATAATCACATTACCTTTGATAATCGCATATTTTGAAATCTCCGCCTTTTTGGAAATAATTTGCGTCGCTACTCCAATTTTGGATTTCTTGCCCAAAGCATTTTCAAGAAGGAATTTCCATAGCTCAAGCACGTGCCATGGGTATTTTAGCGCCTGCCAAAATCCATCATGTCTAATCGCTTTAATTCGAAATCCATCACGTGCCATATTGCTCACGGCTGTTTCATACAAATCATCGCGATTTGACTTTGCATTTTTCAAATATTTAACCAAATCCTGCGCATTTTTATAAAAATGAATCACGATATTCACAAGTTTGCTCGGTTCATTTCCTTCACCGGGTTTTTCGATAATTTTCTCTATAAATCCGCGTTTATTAAGTTTCAAATATCCTCCGGGAAAATATTCATTAACGTGACGCGCGACCATAAATCCGTCCGCATCCTTTTTCTTATATTCAGTTTTTAAAGTTTCAAAAATTTTACCATCAACAATATCATTCGAACTGACAATCAGAATAGGCTCCTTGCCAATATAAGGGCTCGCCTGCATCACGGCACCGGCCATCCCAAGTGAAAGATCCTCCTGGATGATGATTGGCATGCTAAGGTGCATTTTTTTCTTTAAAGCCTGAAATTCTTTGTGGTTATGTTCCCCGCAAATAAAGATAAAATCGCCAAAACCGGCATTTTGAAGCGTTTCAAGCTGATGCTCCGCCAATGGTTTTCCAAGAAATGGCATCAAATTTTTGTCTTCAATAGGTTTGAGTCTTTTGCTCTTCCCCGCCGCAAGAATAAGCGTTTTCATAGTGTTTATTACCTGCCTATTTTAGTCCAATTGTGTTGAAAATACAAACTCAGCAATATTGAAGGATTTGTCTAGGAAATTTTATATAAAAGTCCTCACTTGACACTTGACAATAAAAAAAAAGTAAGTATAATGATTGCACTTGATTATTAATAACTGTCAAATTTAGAAGATGAAAGTACACGAAACAGGGCTCAGTGCAGCCAGAAACATAACAGGAATAGGTAGCGTAGCTAAAGTCGATGAAAAAGCTAAAGTTGTAGCATTTGGAGCAAACGGAAAATTAAAAGTTTTAGTTGCGGACGATGTGCCTGATGATGTACATGGACTGGTAAGGGTTTTAAGGCAAAACGGGCACGAGGTAGACGTTGTAAGCAGGCAGTCAGACGTTACGGCCATGAAGCTTAAAGGTGTATTCGATCTTGTAATAAGCGATTTAGCTATGCCGTTACCGGATATGGGGATTGCGGTTATGAGATATGCTATGAGGGAAGGAATACCGACTATTGCGCATACAAGTTCAGATCCAGAAGAAATACATCCGGACGTTAGGGATGGGCTTCATGGGATTATAGTAAAAACAAGTGATCGAGCCGCTCTTGCAGCACGCCTTTCAGCAATTTTACATCCCGCTTCAGTTGCGCAGCAGGAATAAATCTTCCGTCACGTGACCACGCAGTTTCACGTCACAATTTCGCCCAGCTTCCCTATTTTTTCCGCATTCTCAATTTCCATTCCAATTCTTTCTCCATAACTCATGCTTTCGCCGTATAAATAGCCGGAATAAGGCGTATATTTTGTGCCCGGACTGCCCGGAATTCTCATGCTGACGTCAAAAATCACAATTTCTTCTTTGCCTGCGCGCGTTGCAACAGCGCCTTGAAGCGCAAATGGTCCGATGATTCCCGGAGCAACTTCTTTTTTCATTGTCGCGACAAATTTTTCTCCCATATCAAATATTTTTTCAACAAGCGATTCTTTAACAGTGCAGGAAATGTGTCCTGTTTCAATCATCGAAGGCCTGTAATGCGCATCCAAAAGCTCTTTTTGCGTATTCGTATCAAGTCTCAAAAATCCATCAAGATTTGTTTGTCTGCGTGTGTCGGTGCCCATTAATTCAAGTTCGCCTGTGACAACCGAATAAAAGAAATTCATATTCACTTGTGCGCCGATTATAAATTCCTCAATCACGGAATTATCCAAATCTTGCTTTGTAATCTGACCCGCGCTCACCATTCTTTCGCTTATTTTAAAGTAGTCTTCTGTTTTTGCGATCACGAAAAAAGCTCTTTCATATCCGCGAATCGCCTCGTTTACTTTAACAATCAAAGGTCCGCCGCCATCTTTCACAAAATGTTCATCCAAAACTTCACGCATTTTATTCTCATCCCATCCTGATCCGGATTTTCTGATATTTTTTGGAGTTCTGATTCCGGCTTTTTCAAGAAGATAATACTGATTTTTCGGCATGTGTCTTTCTTCAAGCTTCACAAGTCCGCGACTGCCATAAATTGGCACAAGAAAGTCATTTTCAATCTCATTAAAATCGCAATAAACCCAAAAATATCTATTGTGAATGAAAATTGTGTTCAGCGATCGTAATTTTTCTTGAACTTCCGGTTTTACAATGTCTTTAAATTTATCCACTTCAATTATTTCATCAACACAGCCAATAGTTTTGCCGTCTCTTTCACGAGTTTTATAATATTTTGAATAAGTTTCACTTCGTCCTTTTTGGCATACGGCAACGGTTTTAAAGCCATATTTTTTTACGCCGGTGCAGACATCAAGCGCACTGTGTCCGCCAAGCACGCCAATATGAATATTTTTCGGATCATATTTTTTGAGAACTTCTTCGATATTTTTTTGTGTAATCATAGCCAAAGGATATTACATGTTAATTTCGTTTGCAATTTCTTTTAAAGCATCAAGAGAAATTTGGAAAAACAGATTTTTTTCAATCCCGATTTTTTCAATATCAGCAATAAACTGGCGGTTTACCTTAGCCGCAAAAGACGAATCTTTAAACTTTTTATTTATGGATTTTGGTTCAACTTCGGCAATTTTTTTATCCGGCCTCATAAGCACATATGCAAAAATTAAACCCGTGACGCTTTCGCCTGCTGCAAGCGCAAAATCCAGTTTGCTTTCTCGTTTTACATCAATTCCCGTGACGCCTTCACAGTGTGACTGAATCGCATGAAACATTTCCGGAATTTCATATCCGGCGGCTTTTAAAATTTCACATGTTTTTTTAGCGTGCATATTTGTATTATCCTGCACTTCCTCCCAATCCAAATCATGCAAAAGTCCCGTGCATTCCCAAAGCTCTTGGTCTTCGCCAAGGTGTTTTGCAAGAGCTTTTAAAATGGCTCCACTCTCAATCGAATGCCACAAATTATATTCCTGATGAATGTGTTGTTTTAATAAATTTTTAGCTTCTTCTGTTGTCATTTTATTTTGAATTATAAAATTATAGTTTTGAAATTTTTTGGAGTGACTTGAGGTGAATTGGCGTGACTTGGAGTGAGTTATCCAAGTATCTTCTCAAGCTTTCCACCCTTAATCGCTCTCTTTATTTCCAGTGCAATCCTTCTTCCCGTGCTCATTGGAACGTCATATTTAAGCCATGTATAAGGCGAGCCATTGATGTATGGATTTGTTCCGGCAACAATTCTTGCGCTTATTTCAAATACATAAAATTTCAAATCCGGATCAACGATTGTTTCCAGACAGAATGGGCCAAAAAGACCTTTTCCAACCAATTTTTTTGATGCTTCAACAACGCGTTTTCCCATTTCGTACATTTCCGGAAGTAAAGATTCTCGAACAACCAGTGGCATATTTCCGGTTATCGTGTAGCTTGTGCGAATTTTTACATCCAATTGATCTTTCGCCGCGATTCTTCCGATCGAATCAGCGTTTGATTCATATCGCTTGTCAAAGCTCATAATCTCAAGTTCGCCGGTCAAGCTTGAGTGGAAATAATGAATATAAAGCGGAACTCCAACAACATATTCCTGAAGTGCGTAATCTTTTTCATTCGGATATTCTTTTATGCGCTCATAAAATTCTTTTGGATTATTTGCGATGAAATAGCCTTTTCCACCAAGCGCACCGTGAAATTTCACAATCACCGGACGGTCAATATCTTTAGGTTTTTCATAAATTTTTGGCGTATTGATTTTGGCCATTTGAAGCCATTTTCGTTCTTTTCTTCGATCCGATTCCCAATCAAGAATTCCCTTTGTGCCATAATGCATAACTTTAATTTTCTCTACATTTTCAGGTTTGATGTAGCTCACAAATGATCCGTGAGGGATCAAAATCGCATTTTCTTTAATCAAGCGATCTTCGATTTTGAAAAATGAAGTCCAATTATCAACCAAAATAATTTCATCAACAAATTTATAACTTTTATAAAAATCCGCATTATCTTTCTTGCAAATGCAAATCGTTTTAAAGCCTTCATCATGCGCTCCTTTGAGAATCTGAAGTGCCGTATGGCTTCCAAGTGTTGCTATTTTATAAGAAGTTTTTTTCATCATGTGTGTGGATTTCTGTTATTTTAACCTAAAAATATGAGACTTGTCCAGGGGAAATTTTAGAGATAGTAAAGAGTTTGTACATCGAGGCTTGACAAAATGAATATTCTGAACGACAATATATGTCTAAAAATTAAATTAAATTATTATGGATACAACACCAGGACAAGATGAAGGGAATGTAGACTCTACGCTTAAAGACATGTATGCCCACATTTTTCATCCTGAAAGAGTAAGGGATATTGATGAAACAACAAGGTTGTTGCTGAAAGGTGGAGCGTTATTAGCCTTAGCCGGATTTATTGCGGGAGTAGGTTTGCATGGTTGTGCTGGTTGCGAAGATGCATCAAATTATGGTCGTGAAAAATTAGACGACCTGATATATCGAGCATTGGACGAATTAAAAGTAGGGGAATATGAGAAGTCGCTTTTGTCCTTGAGGGAAGCCGATGCCGTATGGGGAAAGATCGAAGCGCTAAAAGGAGATTTGACTACAAAAAGGAGAATTGATTGCATCCGCGCAAGGGCGCTCGCAAGAAAAGCGACATTAGTGGATAGTCGCGAAGAATCTGCGGAACTATTTATGCAGGCGTATGAAATTGCAACTCGAGTTAAAAATGATGACATGGGCCAGGGTGCAAAAGAAGATTTATTGCAAGAAATGGACCAGATTGCAAAAATGCTTGAAGAGAAGTGGGGTAAATAGAGGCGCGAGATTAGTGCTATAATATAAGCACTCCTTAACAAAAAAAACTATGAATGAATCAATTCAACAGCTTCAGGCTATTTTGGCAGATCCGATAAAAGGAAAACTTATAATTTTGCTTTTGATTTGGAGCTTTATTTGGAAAGGAGTTGCGCTTTGGAAAGCGGGTAAAAATAACCAATTACCTTGGTTTATTGTAATTTTGCTTTTGAATACGGTTGGAATTTTGGAGATTGTTTATATCGGATTTTTTCAGAAGAAGAAATAGATCCTCATCAGTCTTGGTGGGGATTTCTTAAAACATGTTCAGCGCCTTTAAAATGCACTAAATTTTGATCAAAAACGCTTTCTCCACGAGAATCTATCGGGGAATTAACGAAATGTTGATAATAAGCCATTTTTAAAACAGATGTGGATTGTGCATACCAGATTAAATCAGTTATTTTTTTATTAAATAGACAGCCGGAACCGCAAGCCATTTTTTCATAATCTTTAAAATGTTCATAAATACGATCCAAAGCCTTTTGCGCTTTTTCTTTTCCATAATCGCAATAAATTACTATTTTTGATTCGCCCGATATGGAGATTTTAAAGTATGAAATAGCATCTCTGAGTTCCGGATCCGAATCTATGGCTTGCAATAATTTTTCAGTTATAAATGGGATAAATTCAGGCAAAGGGGTTAGGTGTATTTTATATTCCTGAGATAACGTATTAATATCTTGTTTAAATTCAGCAGAATCAAAGTTTCTGGGGTCTTCCAAGTATCTGCCAACGAAAAATTCAACAGCCCTTGCAGTTTCAAGATCACGATTTTCAACTTCTTTAACGGGTGGAAAAGTAAAAGAGCCATCGTGTGCATCCATGATTCTTGGCTTGTCGTTGCCGGGAATACGAAGAGCTTTAGCAACCTTATGTCGCACTCCGGGATAAGTTGGTGAAAAATGCGTCGGATATTTATCCAAAAGACGCTGTAATTTGTGTCGAGTGCGTAAAGCGCGAACGCCGTTTATTATTTGTATTTTTTCTCTTAAATTTGCAAATTTATAATCTGCATCGGGGGACTCATTTTCAGCTTGTGTTGGGCGTAAGCTTTGATTCATATTTTAATGCCTAAAAAACCTCTTTCCCGTAAAAACCATCGGCACATTCATTTCATCAACCGCTTTGATGACTTCTTCATCTTTAATGCTTCCGCCCGGTTGAATTAAAGCAACTGCGCCGGCTTTTATGGATTCAATGGCCGCATCCGGGAACGGGAAAAATGCATCGGATGACATCACGGATCCTTTTATGAAATTTTCATCATGTCTGTTTTTGGCTTTATGCGCCGCAATAACAACAGAATCAACGCGTGACATTTGACCGCTTCCAATGCTGGTTGTCATTTCAACAACGTCACTTGATTCCGATTTGCTTGGCACGCATTTTGCAAAAACAACAGCGTTTGAAACAACGTGTTTTACAACTTTCGTTGCAAAGATCATAGCACGAATTTGCTCTTGTGTAGGCGCGGATTTTGTTACGGTTTTCAAATCTTTTTCACTTAATTGATATGTGTCCTTTGTCTGAATCAAAACTCCGCCGGCAACTTTTTTGATATCGCGTCTGAGCAAATCAATTTTTAAAGTGCCCGTTTCAAGAAGTCTGACATTTGGCTTTTTGCTGAGTATTTCGAGAGCATCCTTTTCAAATTTCGGACAAATAATAATTTCAAGGAATATTTTTTTATCAGCAATGTATTGCGCAATTTCTTTTGTGCAATTTCGATTTAATGCGATTACGCCGCCAAAAGCGGACAATGGATCAACATTAAATGCAAAATCAAAAGCTTCGAAAATCGTATCTGCGCTCGCGACTCCGCAAGGATTATTATGCTTAATTATCGCGGTTGTTGGCCTTTCAAATTCCTTAACAAGCTCAAGTGCGGAATCTGCATCAACATAATTATTAAAAGACATTTGTTTTCCTTGAATCACTTTTGCGTTTGTCACATTCGAATCATTATTCAAAGGATTTCTGAAAAACGCGGCTTTCTGATGAGGATTTTCGCCATATCGAAGTGATGCGACTTTTTCATAATGCAAGTCCATAAGTTCAGGTTCGCCCAAAGTTCCGCGAAACCAGTGTTCAATTTTTTCATCATATTGATAAGTGCGGTTGAACGCTTTTTTTGCCAATCGTTTTCGTGTTTCAAGGCTTGTTTCTCCGGATTTTTCAAGTTCTTCAGTCACGGTTTTATAATCTTCAGGGTAAGTAACAATTGTTACGAATTTATAATTTTTCGCACTAGCGCGAATCAAAGTCACGCCGCCAATATCAATTTTTTCGATTAATTCATCCTCAGTCACGCCGTCTTTTTCTAGTGTTTCTTCAAATGGATAAAGGTTGCAAATAACATAATCAATCAATCCGAGTTCATGCGCGCTTAATTCCTCCATGTGCTTTTTATCGTCACGCACAGCCAAAATCCCGCCATAAATCTTTGGGTTCAAGGTTTTTACGCGGCCATCCATGATCTCAGGAAAACCCGTATATTCCGAAATATCGGTTACAGAAATTCCGCTATCTTTTAGGTATTTGCTCGTACCTCCGGTTGAAAGGATTTCATATCCGGCTTTTACTAGCGCTTTGGCCAGTTCCGCTACTCCTGTTTTGTCGTAAACGCTGATTAAAGCGTACTTCTTTGGGTTCATAGCGGAAAAAGTATAGCGGGTTTAAAACGCCAAATCAAGGGGTGAAAAATCACCCTCCAAATCGCGAAAATTCCACAAACAGCAATGTAAATAAAACAACCATAATAATTGGCGCAATCAAAGAAATATAATTTGTTTTATTCGGTTTAAAATTATTTAAGAGTAGGGAGTTCGTAACTACCGAAATTGAACTGAAAGCCATTGCAAGACCCGCAAGTTCCGGTTTTAAAACCATACCAAATCCAATAAAAACCCTTGCCGCAATCGGTATGCCGATAACGTTATAGAAAAGCGCAAAAAACATATTTTGTTTGATTTTATTCATCGTGGATTTTGAAAGTTGAATCATTGTGACCAAATCGCGAAGATCATTTTTCACAATCACGATTCCTCCGGTTTCAATTGCAACATCAGTCCCTGAGCCCATAACAATGCCTAAATCAGCTTGCGCAAGTGCAGGGGCGTCATTGATGCCATCTCCAACCATTGCGACGAATTTGCCGGCATTTTGCAGTTTCTTAACTTCACCGGCTTTATCTTGTGGCAAAACTTCAGAAAGAACGTTTTTAATTCCAAGCTGGCCAGCAATTGCCTTAGCAGTTGCATGATTATCTCCGGTAATCATATAAAGTTCATAGCCCATTTGTTTAAGCGAAAATATCGCATCTTTGGAAGTCTCTTTAATTGTATCTGCGACTGCAATCGCACCCAAAATTTCTTTTTCATTTGATAAAATCATCACGGTTTTTCCTTCAGATTCCTTTTCGGTTAAGTGTTTTTCAATATTTTTTAAATCAAGATTTGCATGTGCCGTAATGAGTTTTTTATTTCCAAAAAAATAAGTTTTATTTCCTATATTTCCGGATATTCCATGGCCGGGAATGGCTTTAAAATCCTTTATTTCATACATTCGAACAGACTGCGCATTCGCATGTGAATAAATTGCTTCAGCCAATGGATGTTCAGATGAACGTTCAAGGCTTGCGGAAAGAGACAAAATCTCTTTTTCAGTAGTATCTGAAAAGCTTAAAACATCCGTAACTTCAGGTTTTCCCTTTGTGAGAGTTCCGGTTTTATCAAAAATAATTGTTGTGATTTTTTGGGTTAATTCAAGTGGTTCGCCGCCCTTAATTAAAATTCCATATTGCGCACCTTTTCCGGTTCCAACCATAATTGCAGTTGGCGTCGCAAGTCCAAGAGCGCATGGACAAGCGATAACTATCACCGCAGTAAATGCCATTAAAGAAAAAGATAAAGTTGCGCCGAGTGCAAAATACCAAATTGCAAAAGTTGCAATTGCGATAAGAATAACAGCAGGAACAAACCACGCGGAAACCTTATCTGCAAAAGCTTGGATTGGGGCGCGTGAACCTTGCGCATCTTCAACCATTTTTATAATTCTGGAAAGCATTGTGTCTGAGCCGATTTTTACGGCTTTAAATTCAAAACTTCCGGTTTTATTTATTGTCGCACCAATCACATTTTCTCCGATTGTTTTTTCAACAGGAATGCTTTCGCCGGTTATCATTGATTCATCAATCGCAGATGAACCTTTTGTAATTTTTCCATCAACAGGAATTTTTTCTCCGGGACGAACGAGGATTGTATCGCCAATTTTTACATCTTCAATCGGAACATCTTTTGTGCCGCCATTTTCTATAATGCGAGCAGTCTTCGCTTGAAGCCCTACAAGTTTTTTTACGGCATCCGAAGTCTTGCCTTTTGCCTTCATTTCAAGCCATTTTCCAAGGATAACAAATGTTATTAAAAACGCCGCGGTTTCAAAATAAAGTTCTGGAATTTTTTCACCACCAAGTCCGATTAAACTTTTATTTATAATCGCAAAATAAGTGTAATTAAAAAGACTGTAAAAATATGCAACCGACGTGCCAATTGCAATCAAGCTGTCCATATTAAAAGTCTTCATTCGCAAACTTGAAACCATGCCTTTATAAAAAGAATATCCAATAATGAATTGCACGGGTGTCGCAAGAATAAACGAAATTATGCCCATATAAGGCATCAAAATTTCCGCTCCGGGCAAAACTTTAAAAAAATCAAGAAGCATAAAATAAAGCATCGGTAAGCTCAAAATCAAACCTACAAAAAACCTTTTTCTATAAGCCGAAATTTGCTCATGTTGTCTTTCGGATTTTTTCGCAGACGTGTCCAAATCCGCAAATTCAGCCTTATATCCGGCGTTTTCAATGGCTTTTATAATTAAGTTTTGTTGAAGTTTATTTTCGTCAAAAACAACAGAAGCTTTTTCCGCTCCATAGCTGACATTCACATCCGAAACTCCATCAAGTTTTTTGATTGAGCGATTGATTACATTAGCGCACGAAGCGCAGTGCATACCTGTTATAATGATTTCTTTCTTCATATGTAAATTGGTCAATTGATAATTTTAAATTTCCCGGTGTACATTCCCATGCTGCACGAAAATTTTATCGTTCCTTCTTCGGTTGGAGTAAATTCAATCACGTTTTCACCTTCTTCCAAGTATTTTCTTATATTCATTTTTGGCATAAATATACTGCTCGCACACGTGTTTATATTTTCAGAATTAATAATCCACTTTACCGGAATTCCTTTTTTTACAACAAAATAATCAGGATCATATCCGAAAGTTGATTGCGTCATTTTTGCGATTTGTACGCCATTTTCAATAGGCACGCTTGATTCGATTTGATTGGTTTGAGCACCTCCGGAAGGAATCGTCCATCCTGTTAAATTCCATCCGTTTGAGAAGTTAAAAAGCGCAAGAATAACAACTGTAGCGCCCGCAAATTTGAAAAAGTTTTTTGCGAATTTTCCTTTAATGGCAGATGTGAGTCCGCCGATTCCAAGAAGTCCCGGCATTGTTCCGATTGCAAAAAGCGCCATTATAATTGCGCCATTGGTAAAGCTTCCACTGCTGATTGCATAGAGTTGCATGGCTTGTGTGAAGCCGCATGGCAAAAAGAAAGTTAAGGCTCCAACAATCATCGCATTTTTATGATTATATTCTTTTTCTTGCTTGTTTAAGCCAAAAAATTTAGCAATTCCGGAAGGAAGACTGAGAGAAAATCCGGAAATTTTTGGAGAAATTTCAGTAAGTTGCAAGCCGATAATAAGCATCAAAATACTGACCGCAATTGTGAGCAGACCAATCGTGGCGCCTGATAATTGAAAAACTTTTCCAAGAAGCCCAATTGCGCCGCCAAGAACGGCAAATGAAATAACGCGTCCAAGGTTAAAGAATAAATGCGGACGAAATTTTTGCATTGAAGTCGCATCCGGATGCAAATCCGAATATTTGGAAGATATTGCGAGCGTAAGCCCTCCAATGAGTGCCATGCATGTGGAAAAACCCGCGGTTAAACCCATTACAAGAGGCAAAGCGAGTCCAAGAGAAGATGAGTTTGAATTAAAATTAACATCAAATAAGCCAGTGCTTTTTAAAATAAAATAAAGCACGATAATGATTAACGCAGAGATTGTAAGATTTTTATAAACATCAGGATCTGCAGTTATCCAAGGCTTATTTTCTTCTTCCACGCCAATTTCATAACCTGCAAGTTTTATTGCTTCTTCTATCTTTGATTGTGAGATTGGTGCAGTTGAATAAATTTCAGCAGACTTTCTTTTATGGCTGACTTTTGCCTTTGTTATGCCGGGAATCCCAAGAAGCTCTTCCTCGATTATTAGTTCGCATGAACGGCAATGCATGCCTTTTATGGGTATATTTATTTTTTCCATATTATTTATTTGTTAGTTTTGAAACCTTGAGGATTTCATCAATCATTTTTTGCTTTTTTGCCTCCTGATTTGTTGCCATTGCGGATTTAAAGCACGAATTCAGATGGCCCTCCATAAGCATTTGATGAGCTGATTTCAAAAGTCCAATCACGGCAAGATTTTGTTGCATAACGTCTATGCAATAAGCGCCTTCTTCCAGCATTTGTATAATTTTTTCAATGTGGCTTTTGGCTTTCTTTAGATTGATAAGTGTTTTTTCATGGGAGTGATTCATTTTTTATTGTTTTAATAATACCTATACCTAGGGTACAGGTAGGAGAAGTTATTGTCAACGCGAAAAAGTTTATGAAAAATTTAAGATTTGTTTAGAGGAATTTAATCTTGGTTGGATATTATTCGAGTTGTGCAAAAAAATCGTACAACTATTTTTAACAATTTTTATATGAAAACATCAAGAATTGCTTTGTTTGAGGGCAAAAGCATTAGGAAAATTTGGTACGAGGAGGAGTGGTGGTTTTCGGTTGTGGATGTTTGTGCGGTGCTGACAAATAGCTTGGACGCAGGAGCGTATTGGAGAAAGCTTAAACAGAGGTTGAATGAAGAAAGAGGCAAGGTCGTGACAAATCGTCACGACCTGGATGAAAAAGAAAATGAAACCGTGACATTTTGTCACGGGTTGAAAGGCGAAAGCGGCGATGAGCTGTCGACAATTTGTCGACAGCTGAAAACGATTTGCCGCCATTGTATTATTAATTATACTAGAAACCGGCGCAGAGCTTTAATGTACTCCCGGGAAAGCTTTACGGATTTCATCCAATTTATCATTCATACTATAATCTAATGCCGTAGATTCATTAGGGGCAGCATTAAGATATTCATTGTATTTATAACTTATATATAGGCAAGGAATAATTAGAATTCCGATAATTATGCTAATAACTGTGGCAAGTGCGCGTTTTTTAAATCTATATGCAAAAAAGAAAATGCATTGGCCAATAATAGGCACTAGAAGTACTAATAAAAACCACCAAATTTTATTTTCTTGTTTAACGTTTTGATTCGAAAGGGTTGAAACGATAGCGCTAATCCACAAAGGCAGGAGAATGGCTATAGCGATAATCGCTAAGCAAAGAGCTATAAAAACAAACGTTATGTCGGCCATATATTAATTATTTAGAAAATCACCATATTATCTCTATGCACAACCTCTTCATCAAGCACTGCACCGGCCAAATAACAGGCTTCGCCGTTTTTGCAGCCTCTAAATTTTTCAAGGTCGATCGAAGAGTAGTTTGTTTCACCGATTGCGATTATATCGCCATTTTGAGCACAAATTTCAACAAAATCACCGCGTTCAAATTTATTTTTTATGCCTGTGACGCCAACTGGAAGCAAGCTTTTTCCGCGCTCGCGTAAAGCCTTAACTGCGCCATCGTCAATAATAATTCCACATCCAACTTTAACCTGCGATTTAAACCAGTTTTGTTTGCTTGTGTGTTTTTCCGTCATCGGATGAATTACTGTGAAATCGCACGCAACTCCACCGATAATATTTGAAATAATATTTTCATCATTTCCGCTCGCAATATATGTTGTTATTCCGCTATTTGAAGCGAATTCCGCGGCTTTAATTTTTCCGGACATTCCGCCCAAGCTCTTTTTTGAACCTGCGCCTTTTGCAAGTTTTTTAACGCTTCCGTCGATAACCGAAAGTTCGCGTATCAATTCCGCAGAAGGATTTTTTGTCGGATCGTCTGTATAAAAACCTTTAACCGAAGTTAAAATAATGAGTTTATCAGCATCAACCATGGCTGCGACTTTGCTTGCCAAATTATCATTATCGCCAAATTTAATTTCCGCATAAGCCGTAACATCATTTTCGTTGATGATTGGAATCGCATTAAATCGCGTCAAAAGCTCAAGAGTGTTGCGCGTTGTTATGAAAGATTCGCGGTTTTTGAAATCAAGATTTGTAAGCAAAACCTGCGCCGTAACAATTTCATATTTTTTAAAAAAATCACGATAAGTATTCATCAAAATTCCTTGCCCAATCGCCGCAAGCGCTTGTTTATAAGGAATATTGTCTTCATGCTCAAGTTTCATTTCGCTCCTGCCACTCGCAACCGCGCCCGAAGTAACAATAATAATTTTATGCCCGCTTTTTTTAAGCGTTGCAATCTGCTCAACAAAACTCCCGATAAAATCCGTGTTTAACGTATTATCTTCTTTCGTAACAAGGGCAGAGCCGACTTTAATGACGAGAGTTTGTGACATGGTATAAGTATACAATAAGCGCAGCAGAAGTTAAATTAACTAAAAAACATAATAGAGGTTTACGTGAAGGGACACAAAAAAGAGCATATATAAGCCAAAATCATAAGATCAATTTTCCGTACCGGTCCGGAAAATGGACATTTCTAAAATATATTTTCTTGAATAAGGTACTATTTTATTAAACGCGTGTCCTTACTTCAATTTTTTCCATAATCCTTCTTGCCAAGTTTTTGCGAGTTTTTTGACAGGCAAATCAATAAGTTTTTTGCGATTGTCTAGGATTGTGTATGTACCCGCTTTTGTCTTGCCGATCTCGTAAACCGGCACAGAAGATTTTTTGAAAATCGCTAAGAATTTTGCGACAGATTTTTTATCAATTTCAACAACAAAACCGCCTGTTTGCGAGAATAATTTTTTATCTGCGGCAAGTTTTTTGTCCGGAACATTTTTTAAATTAACTTCGATTCCCGTATTTCCTTCACCGCGTCCGCCAAAGCACATTTCGGCGAGCGTAACCGCAATTCCACCTTCTGAAATATCGTGCGCCGAATCTACGAGTCCAGCTTGAATTGCCTCTGTGAGTGCAAGCATTTCTTTCATGACAGCGCTGCCATCCGGTTTTGGTACATTTTTGCCGAGAAAGCCGCCTTTATCGCCAAGTATTGCATAGTATTCACTGCCTCCAAGTTCGTCTTTTCTCGCATTAATCAAATATAAAACGCTTCCGCGATTTTTCAGTTGCATCGTGATTGATTTTCGATAATCCGGCATTGTTCCAACACAGCAAATAACAGCGCTCGGAACAATTTTTGCTTTTGGATTTTCATTATATAAGCTCACATTTCCGGAAATAACAGGCACGCTCCATTTTGGGAATTCCTTTAGTTTAACCGATTTTAAGGCATCTGAAATTCCAGTGATTCCTTCAACAAGTTCATCCATGCTTTCTTTATGTTCCGGATTTCCATAGTTCAAACAATCGGTTACAGCCTGAGGATAAGCGCCAACCGCAGCCACATTTCGCATTGATTCAATGACTGCGTTATACCCTTGCCAATAAGCGGAAATTTCACCATATCTCGAACTTCCATCGGTTTTTAAAGCTACGCCGACAAGTTTTTTATCCGTTGGAATATTCTCATCAATCAACGGACAAATCACGCTCGCATCGGCTTCGCCAGCCTCTATATGCGTAAATCCTTGAACCTGTTTGTCGTATTTTTCATATGCCGGTCTGCGTGAAGCGATATTTTCCGAATCAAGCAATCGCAATAATACCGCGCCCAAATCTTTCGCAACCTTATATTTTGGCTCACTTAACTTCTTTTTTTCAGGTTCATGAGCGCGATTATATTTGAATCCCTCGGTCAAATCGCACGCTTTCGCATTCACAACCGCTTCGCCTTTATACATCAAAACGTATTTTTCGCCTTTTACGACTTTTCCAACTTTGAAAGCGCCGGCATTATCAGCCACGCTTCCGAGTTTCCATTTTTTATTGTAATGATCAAGAATAAGCTGAGTAAAATCAGGATGCACGCACCACATCATACGCTCCTGTGTTTCCGCACATGCAATCACATGAGGTTCCATATTTTTATATGCTGTATTCACGGCTTCCAGATTCATTTCTGCACCCAAATTCACG
>JBAYGM010000004.1:0-16615 GCA_041666705.1 Candidatus Altimarinota bacterium
AAGCGGCAACACGCAGGGCGAAGCTATTATTTCAGAAAAAGAATCTCCAAATAGAGAGCTTATAATTAGAAACGTTGAAAAGTTGAGAAATTATTATGGTAATCAAGGTAGCGTGACAGATCTTCAGCAAGATGACTTTACTGCGGTTTTGAAAAATACAGACGTAGTTTTGGATAGTAATTACGGATTTGATACTTGGACAAAAAGCAAAACTATCGTTGTGGTTGGCGGCGATGTCTATATTGGAAGTGACTTTAAAAGCGATGCGAACATCCAGCTTGGAATAATTGCTATAAAGGAAAATACAATGGGAGGAAATGTTTACATCGGAGATAATGTGAGAAATTTACAAGTTCAGATTTTCGCAGATGGAGGAGTTTATAGCTATGACGAAAGCACAATGTCAAAATTTTCCACGCTTGATGATAAACTATGGGCGCAACTTGTAATTGAAGGCTCGATAAGTTCAAATGACAATACTTTTGGAGAAACGGCTGAATATCAAGACGGGAATATCTGGTGTTTGCGCGCTGTAAAGCAAGATACCGGTACAGGCGAGCCCATTCCAATTGAAGATGATGCTAAATTGGCAGGCGGTTTGGACGGGGCGGCTTCAATCTCTATCATATATAAGCCATCCTCAAAAGACCTCCCAATATTTAATGGAACAATGGGTTCGGGCATCAGCCAAGGGAATTAAAATTCGCGCAAATGTATTGCGAAAAATTTAACTTTTGTATCGCGAGGTGCTAAAATATTTTCATGCAGAAGACTGCGCCCCTCAAAAGTTTTCAAAGACACGGATTTACATTGATCGAAATCCTGATAGTTATTGTATTGATCGGCATTTTGGCAGTTAGTGGCGTGAACGGAATAAGTGGGATGCAAAGAGTCGCGAAGCTGAATGAGGCATATGCAAAAATCAGTAGCATGATTGAGCAGGCTCGTGGTTTTGCGGTGAATGGCAAGCAGGTTACAGATTATACGGATGCAAATCATGATGGCAGCACAATAGATAAAACTACAGCAAATGCGTACGGGGTTTATTTGCAGACAACAGAATATGATGGAAAGCTTAGGGTAATTCTTTTTGCGGATTACGATAACGATAAAGATAAATACAACAGTGCTGTGACTAAATGGGATAATTCAAATTTGCCTCCAGCAAGTGATAATTCAGCGGATTATGTTCTAGAGGCTTATGATGTTCCGGATAACTACGATTTAAAGTTAGACGGTTTTGACAATGTTACGTTTTTGTACTATCCACCGCTTGGTCGATTTAATCTACAGATGAATAAAACACCTGCTCCACCTGCGCCTGCGGACTTTGCCCTCATTTCCGTTTGCTATAAAGCTTGCGATGGAACTAACCCTCAAAAACAAATTAAAATATATCGTAACTCATCCGGTTTGCCGGAAAAATCATGATGAATAAAAGGCGCGGCACAACATTGATTGAAGTTATAGTTTCGCTTTTTGTAATCGAAACCGTGATCGTCGGTTCGATCTTTATTGTTTCCGTGGCGTTTAAAACCGTGATGACAATTCGTGATACTTTAATTGCGCAAAATCTTTCTCGCGAGGGAGTTGAGGTTGTGCGAAAAGTGATTAATTCAAATTTGATTCGATATAGCGATGCGGCATGTTGGAATTTTGAGCCAACGGCAACGAGCCCGCAGACAAATTGCAGAATACAGGATTTTCATTTGGGTGGTGGTATTCATCAAAATTATATTTTAAATTTCAGTGAAATAGATGGTTCGCCAAAAGATTTTAAAATTGACTTGGTGAGTTCTGGAGCGTCATGCGCATTAGATCTAAAAACAACGCCGCCATGTGGTGATAACTCTTATTATCAATTAAAGCTTGGCGAAACAAACAACGGCAAATTTTATACAGTCGATTCAACAAATCCTGCTACAAAATTTTATAGAATGATAAAAATTACGCCAACGTATGATCCGACTGGACCGGATCCAAATAAAGCAATAAAAATAAAAGTCGATTCAATTGTCCAATGGGGCTTGGGATCTAGCGCAAAAGAAATTAGCATGTCCGAAACTTTTTATAATAACTATCAGAAATGAGCATAAATAAGCCAAAATTAGGTACACAAAGAAAAGGGTTCACGCTCATCGAAATGATCATCGCGATTGGACTTGTTGGTGTTGTAAGCGGTCTAACGGCGCAAGCTTTGGCGGATATTATGCGCACAAATAAATATATTTCCATGAACCAGGCGGTAACAGAAGACGCGCAACTGGTCATGAATTTGCTCGCAACAGAAGTGCAAAATAACGCAGTGGATTATGAAGGATATTACGAAGGTAACTTACATGGTTCAATTGGTCTGACGTATGGTGAATATGCGGGCATGTTTGAACATGGAGTTATTAGTGGCACGACGGCGCTTGGATATGGAGATGCGGCTACTACGGCATATTATGAAAATAAATTGGCATTGATTAGTCCGGATGGATTTACGAAAAAAGTTTATGGAACAGAGCTGAATACAGGAGAAAGCGCAAGTTGTAGTGCGGCGCTTAATCCTTGCGAATACGTTTTATCAAACGTGCAAGTCGTGGGATGTGACAGCGAACCAAAAGATGGGATTCCGGATAGATTTAGGAGAGAAAGTGAAACGTGTGACAGTATAAATACTTTAACTTATTCAGGTGGCGATTGGAGCGATCCGGGATATCCGCATGGTGGCGATTTTTATCCGGTTAGTTCGTCGCGCACAAATATCACGGATCTTCGTTTTTATATTACGCCATGGAACGATCCATATAAGGCTTATGCAATGCCGGAATATGTTTATCAACCAAGCGTGACAATCGTGATGACAATCAAGCCATCAAAAATATATTTTGGAAGCGCAGCGGATAATTTTTCCGGGGTGACAATCCAAACAACTGCGACTCCAAGGCTTATGAATGAGGTAAAAAGCAAATAATATGATGAAAAGAAATAAAAATCAGCGCAAAGGAATCGCGGTCATCGTCGCACTTATTTTTATGATGGCCATGCTGACGATTTCCACAACCGTCGCAAACACCGCGACAAACATGGCAACAAGCACAGGCGGTTCATATAAATCCACTCAAGCTTTTTATAACGCGGAAACAGCGATGGAAACCGCGCTTTATAATTATAAGCATCCGCATCCGGGAGGAGTTCTGTCCGGCGCGCCGAGTGGTGACGAAGAAGGTGCGGGCGATATGCAATGGAAAGTGCTTGGCGTTGGGGCGGACGAAGGGCTGACGAATGCAATTACAGATAGCGACGATACTACGATTTGGAGCTCATATCCGTTTCCGGGTTCAGGCACTGCTGGCAAAGATTGTGATGCGTATAATGCGCCAATCGATATGAAAAGCTTTACAAGTTCATTAATGAAATATATTTCTACGACGGAAAGCACAGCCATGGTGGCAGACATGGAAAAAACTATAAGTAATGGCGGTATGGGTGAACCGCAAGATCATCCATGCAACTGGAATAAATTGAAAGACACGGATTCAGCGATAGAGATTCCTTTATATGGGGTTGATGGAGAAGGAAAGAAACAACAAATTGAGTTTAGCGCTTTTCAAGTAAGGGTTCGCACGGCATGTGATGCAAAAGCGATAAAGAGTTCGAATGGTGGAGATAGTCCGGGCGGTGGAGCAAATGGAGACCAAGGCAATGGCCCAACCGGGGACGAGTTGATATACGAAGGGGCGGGAATGTGTGAAGCAGGGAAGAGGTATGGGATGTATGCGCCTACAAATACCGCAGATACGATTGTTAACTGGGGGCTGTATACAGAGAATGATGGGAGCTATATGGTGCCGATAAAGGATATAACTGATAAAAACGCAACGAATAGTTCAAATATCACAGCTTGGAATATCAAGAACAAACAAGAGATTGGGTTTGCGGTGTTGGATGCTGAGGATGCGTTAAACCCTGCTATGGGTATGATAAATATAAAAACGCCAGAGACTAAAGGAAAGAAGAGAATTTCTGAAGCTTTGAAAAAAATCACAAACCCTTATCTCCGCCTCACCCTCGAATTTCCATTTGCAGGCAAGCATTACTTCGCGGGAGGTATTGATGGCAGTACAAGTATCCCAAATCTTGAATATCAGATTTTGTATAAAACAAACGGCGATCCTGCCGCGGGAACAAGCCAAATATCGGGCGTTCCCGTTATTATCGGCGAAGGCTATTCAGGAGGCTTCAGACACATGATTCGAGCCAACATTTATGAGACTCCAACCGGCTTTGACTACATTTACCAAAAGCCTTGACAAACAAGGTTAATATATAGTATTATAACCTCCTTTAATAAAATTAAAAATGATTAATTTGCCAAGCTCAAGAAATAATAGATCTAGTTTAGCCGATGAGGCTAAAGAGTATTTAAAAGTTGGTGGTGTGCCAGCTGAAGAATTTGATAGAGTAAATTCATCAGGACCAAAAAGGGCAATTGGAGTTCTTTTAACTCTTTTCACAGCAGGTGCGATCTCGCGCGAGGTTTTATCAAAAGAATTAGATAGAATTGTAACAGCCGATGAAAGCGGAAATTTAAGAGCGATAACGGTTACAGACGGAGTTGTATCAGCTGGAGTTGCTGTGCCTGCGGGCGGACAATACGGAGCGGATGAAGTTGCTTTTACAAGTAATAGATTAGGGGCAACATTAGGCGGCGAACAAGGGGCTATATCATTTCGTGACCCTAAAGGTTTAAGTGGAATTGGAACAACAGATGCAATATCTTATCCAAATTATCTCGCTTCATCAGAGTCTCAAGATGTGTTCGCTGTAGCCAATCAGCCTGCGAATGAGGGGCAGATTATCGTCACATTCAAAGATGGATCAAGTCAGACCTTAACCCCAAATCCGAAAGCGGAAACTGGGTTGCAACCGACTGTTCAGTCTTTGAGCTTCGCTCCGAATGGAGATCTATACGCAGGGACACAAGCAGATAATCAAAATCAGTTTCAACGTTTTTCTTTAAATGGCACAAACCAATATGCAGAGTCTGGGAAGATCCCGTTGCCATCTGATCGCGCTGATAGTATAACGGTCCATAATGGAAAAGTTATCGTTGTTACATACTCTGAAGTAAGAATATATGATGAAAATAATCTTCAAGCAGAGCCACAAACAGTTGATATGAGTGACAGTGCGCAATCTATATTAGGAATTAGACCTGACACTAGTGAATTCTGGTTCATGACTGGAGCAGGTGATAATATTTCTTCCATTGACATCTCCAACCCATCCGCCGGTGTCCAAATCGCAGTCTCCGGAGACGTTCTTCACGCATTAGTCCCAAACTGCGGAACTATGATAGGTGGTTTCTCAAAGGTCAATCCAAACGTTCTCGATCTTTTTCAGCAAACAGTTTCAGCAGGACAGGCGAAAATGATTCACCTTATTTTGAATCAAGATAATACTGTCGCAAATTCAGCAACAAAAGGCATCGGATATAACGGGTTCGTATCTGTAGCAAGCGCCCCAGACACAGATGGCGATCAAATCAATAACTTCGACGACAACTGCCCATCGACTCCAAACAACGACCAACTCGACACAGATGGCAATGGCATTGGAAATGCTTGCGAAGCCGTTATTGATCAAGACGGTGATGGTATAATTGATTCTGTCGATAACTGTTCAACTGTCCCGAATCCTTCTCAAATTGATACAACCGGCACAGGCATTGGCGACGCATGCCAAAATTCAGCAGATGTTTCTGCTTCAACTCAAGAACTATACGGCACTTCAGCCGAAGTTCAGACAACTCCTGGTCATACGGTTTTCGGAGACGCGGATGTGATCACTCAAGGCAATGAAACAACTGTTTCCATTCCTCAAGATTCCGATGTTGTTATCACAAACACAGGATCTACATCTGAAGATATGACAGTCGTTATTCCCGCAGGAACGGATTTTACAATTGAAATGGGAGAAGGTTCTGCGGATAATGCAGGTACAGCAGGTGTCGATTTCCCGCAATCCGATGAGCCATATCAAGGACAAACCGGTGACGAAGGCGTTGCACTCGCAATTTCCGGAACATGGATGAGAATTCATACTCAGCAAACAGTTGTACAGGCTGAAGAAACACAACCTGAACAAGTTGAAAGTCCGGCAGAAGCCGTTGAAGTTGTTGAAGAAGTGGTTGAGGAAGTGGTCGAAGAAGTTGATACAGCGGAATCAAAGCCAGAACAAAATCCCGAATCTCCAGCGGAAGTTAATGAAGTTGTTGAAGAAGCAGCTGATACAGGAAACGATACAGTAAAACCGGAACAGGCAGAAGCGACTGGTGATGATGCAGATGCAATCGGTGAAGAAGGATCAACCGGCACAGATACAGCAGGTGACGACGCATATGAAGTTGAACCGGCTGATAAAGGCGGTGGTGGCGGTTGTGCAGTCAACACGCGCATTCACGCAGGCGACTTATCAAGCGCAGCTTTGACTCTTGCTATGGCCGGAATTATTGCGGCAAAAAAAATCGGCGGACCGACGTATTGGGCGCATATGGCCAGAGTTGCAGTTCGAAGAGTGCTTGATGGCAAAATAAATCGCTAAGCCATTCTTGCATTTTCCGCATTTGTATGCTATAATTTCATGATATTAGCGCGTCGTTTCGCGCAATAATTATTATGCAAAAAATAAAAACAAAAATTTTGGCGCTTGCCGGCATGCTTGTTTTGGTTTCCGTGCTCGTTTCTGCGGGAATTTTTTCAGGTGCGCTTAAATCTTGGAATCTCAAACTTCAAAACGTTCTATATCAAAAAAACGCAGATTTAAGCCAAAATATCGTTATTGTTGAAATCGATAATAAAAGCCTTGATGATGCATCCGGTCTCGGTCGTTTTCAAAACTGGCGCAGAACTTTTTACGCAAAAGCGCTTAATGAAATTGAAAAAGGTTCTCCAAAAGCCGTTGCATTCGATATCTTATTTTCCACACGCACTCGCGGAATTCCGGAAGATGCGATGAAGGCAAAATTCAATGAAATCAAAAGTCTCACTCCTGAAAACGCAAAAGATTTTGTGGACTTTTTGAGCTCATTCATTTTTAAAGATAATCATCCGGATGACATCGCATTTGCGGATGAGCTCGGAAAATATGGCAATGTTTTTATCGCGCAAAACGCCGTTATCCAAACCGAAAAACCGCAGAGTTATTTAAGTGCAACATCAATAATTAATCCGATTGAAATTATTCGTAAAAGTGCGCAGACAGGAAACGTCAGCGTCCTTCCAGATGCTGATAATGTCGTCAGAAGAATTCCGTTAGCAGTGATATATAAAGAAGATCCGAATCTCAATTTGCCGCTTGCTATAGCGCAATTTGCATATCCAAATATTGCGTATCCCGCAGGCTCAACGCCGTCCAGCGATGGCATGATTATTAATTATAAAGGCGCGGTCGGTATTTCCCGTTTCAAAAAATTCTCATTTGTAGACGTCTATAACGGCGAAGTTGATCCTTCTGAATTCAAAGATAAAATAGTAATGATTGGTGCAACAGCAAAATCTCTTCAAGATTTGCAATACACTCCAATTTCAACATCAACGCCGATGTCTGGTGTGGAAATTCAGGCGCAAGCGATCGAAACGATTTTGAATAAAGATTATTTGGTGCCGCAAAGCCGCACGATGACTCTCGCGATTTGCTTTATTTTAGCCACAATCACGATTTTATTCGCGACAAATTTTCATTTTATCGCCGGAATTTTAATAATAATTATTCTTTCAGGTCTACACTTTTTATATGCAAAATACATGTTTGATAAAACGAGCAATTCCGCGGAAATCGCAGATATGGTTTATCCATATTTATCCATTTTGCTCGCATATATTTCAAGTTTGATATATCGATATTTTGCCGAGTATAAAGCAAAATCAGCAATCAAAAATGCATTCGGCCATTACGTTAACGAATCTGTTGTAAATGAAATTATCAAGCATCCGGAAATGTTAAAACTTGGCGGAGAGAAAAAAGAAATCAGCGTATTTTTCACGGATATAGAGGGCTTCACTTCATACTCGGAGCTTTTACCGCCGGAAATGTTAACAAACATTTTGAACAAATATTTTTCCGCGATGTCTAAAGTGATTTTGGCGCACGGAGGCACGCTCGATAAATTTGAAGGTGACGCGATTATGGCTTTCTTTAACGCTCCAATCGATCAAGCGAATCATGCCGAACTTGCATGCAGAACGATTCTTGAAATGCGCCGCGCTCTCGAAGAATTTAATAACAGTTTAAAAATCGGTAATTTTCAGATGATAAATTTCAGATCCGGTATTACAACAGGTCCTGCAATCGTCGGTAACCTTGGTTCGGAAAACCGCTTTGATTACACAATTATCGGCGATACGGTAAACACGGCGAGCCGTCTTGAATCTGCGAATAAACAATTTGGCACAAACATTATTGTTGCAGAGCCAACATACGAGCTTACAAAAGATAAATTTATTTTTCGTGAAATCGATTTGATTCGCGTTGTCGGAAAACTCAAGCCGATTCACATTTATGAGCTTATGGCGGAGAAAAATAACTTTTCTGAAATCGGTGCAAGCTTAAAATCTGAATTCGAAAAAGCGCTTGCCATGTATCGCGAATGCAGATTCGAAGAAGCAAAAACCGCTTTTGAAGAAGCCTTAAAGATCTATCCAGATGACGGCCCATCCAAAACCTATATTTCTCGCTGTGAAACTTTCATTAAAAACCACCCGGCGTGGAATTGGGACGGCGTTTGGCAGATGACGAGTAAATAAATCAGTGTTAATATGAGCATGATATATAAATATTCATGGCAACAAATTCTTCAAAATTAAACGCTAAGTTCTACAATAATTTCGCTTCTATTCACGATATCATGCTTCCAATCGAAGAACGTTTGTTTGGCAAATCCTTTTTCGAATATATTTTTAAAAAAAATTCTAAGAAAAATGAAATTTTAGATTGTGCATGTGGTACGGGGATTCATGTAATCCTTTTATCAAAGCTTGGATGTAAAGTCGATGGAATGGATTTGTCTTCAGGGATGATTAAACAGGCAAAAATAAATTTAAAAAAATTTAATATAAAGGCCGATTTAAAAGTAGGCGATTTTAGAAAAATAAAATCAGTATATGGCGAAAAGAAATATGACGTCGTGGCTTGCCTTGGCAATTCTTTGGCGTATATGCAAACTGAAAAAGATCTGAAGAAAGCTCTTGGAGAAATGTTTAATGCGTTAAAGCCAAATGGAATGCTTATTATAAGCCAAAGAAATTATGACAAATTATTGAAGGATAAGAAAAAATATAACGCGATACAGCAAGATAAATTTACATTCTTATATATTTATAATTATTTAAAGAGGAAGGTGGTTTTTAATATTATTGCAGGAGTCACGAATAATAATCACACTACATTTAAAACTTTTAAAACTACTTATAATCCAATTTTGCAGAAAGATTTGAAAAAGCATATGCAGGAAATGGGATGTAGAAATATAAAATTCTATAATCAAGGAAATGAAAAAGAATATTTTAAGTTTAATAAAGAGGGTGATGAGTTTTTTGCTATAACTGGGGTGAAATAGCGAATTTGTCGATATAGTCATCCGGTTTAAAATATCTCCAAAACAAAGGGCATCCTCCTATGCACTTCATTCTCATTTCGCAAGCATCGCAATCTTCGGAAGGATATTTCCAGTTCTCGGGGCCAATGGCTTGTCTTACTCTTAGTAAAATTTCTCTAACTTCTTCTCTTGGTTTAATCTTTTGCTGATCATCAAGGATTGCTTCGATAGGGCTGTTAACCTGATGAGTGCAAGCCAGTATATTTCCGGTTGGGTCAAAAGCTATCCCGGACCCATCGTAAATATTACATTCGCTCATCGCGCCACCGGAAAGAGGTATTAAATAAGATTCGTCTATCATGCTTGTTAGTAGGTCTCTATCAAACAAACAAAGCGGAACCGTTGCGTAAAAATGAGCCTGTATCCCTTCGGATTTAAGGACTTTGTAGGAACCTTGAATGATATTTGCTAATTCAGCAGGAGATAAAATTTTGTCATTGACGGTGTCTCCCTCTATTGGAGATGCTAAATTATATACAATGGATTTGACTCCGAGACTATGAAGAAATCTTGCCATGTCGCAAACTCTGTCTTTATTTGAAGCATTGATAGTTGTCAGTGTTACAAACGGAACATTCAATCTAATGCAATTTTTTATACCGTCTAAGGTTTCATCAAAACTTCTTTCGACGCCAGTATTGCCAGCGTGTTCTTCTTTGGAGCTTCCATGTACGGATATTGCGGTAAAGGACATGCCTGCATCAATCATTCTTTGCAAAAAATCTTTATTTGCATATTTTCGCCCATTCGTAACGACTTTCATTTTTAGTCCATGTTGTGAGCCATACTCGATAACATCAACTATATTAGGATGCAGAGTTGGTTCCCCGCCTATTAAAGTACATTTTTTCGCTCCAAGTTCGGCCATCGAGTCAATAATGCCTTTTTGATTTTCAAGAGACAGTCTTTCAGACGGAAACCCCTGAGCTTCTGTATAGCAAAAGTTGCAACGATTATTGCATGAGTAATTTGACACTATCCAAAATCCTGCGAATTGTTGTTCTGATGTAGTCATTTAAATATTATTTTCTTAAATCTATAATTCTTTTAATTTTCCCCGTGGTTCTTACTCTTTCAATGCTATTTTTTGCAACGCATACGATTTCAAAAGAATGAATTCTGCCGGTTTGTAGCTCGCTTTCCAGGTCTTGTATTTCAGATATACATTTTTCTTTTATTCTTGAGGCCAGATTAGTTGAAGGACTTTCAGATTCAATCATTATTTTAATTGCATCGCGATGGTTATAGTTGCCTACTATGATTTGAAAAGCATCTGAACATTCTGGGAATTTACTAAGAATATTTCTGATTTGATCAACGGCAACATGGAGACTTGCTGAAACAATCATGTCTTGGCTTCTACCTTTAACGTTAAGCATTTGAGTCTCGCCGCCACACCTGCATTCGTCAGTTGTTAATGCACCGATATCTCCAGTTCTATATCTAACCAATGGTATTAATCTTCTTTTTAACGTGGTAATAATTATCTCTCCGAATTGTTCATCTGGCACAATATTCCCTGTTTCAGGATCAACAATTTCGACATGCTGATAAGGGAAAACGTGATAATCGCTTAAGGTTTTATTGGCGCATTGATATCCTATGGCAGCACTTTCCATGCATCCATATGCTGATTTCACAACTGCATTAGGAAAAATATTGTAGAGATGATCAAGCGTAGATTGAAAAACTTTTTCACCAAGACAATATATCTTATTAACTTTTGCCCTAGCCTCATCATCATTTTTTAAATAATCAGCTACTGTCAAAATAGTTGAAGGCATACCGGTAAAGCAGTTAGCGCCGAATTGTTTAATGAAAAATTTTATTTGTGCCATGGCTTCTTCATCCAGTCTCGTTCCACCTTGAGGAATGATTCTGCATCCAAGACGCGAAAGAGCTATGTTTGTTGTAGAAAAAACACCCCAAATACCGGGCATAAAAAGGTTTATAACCGTATCGGTGGGGCCAATATCTAGTCCTTGAAAATATTCGTGTTGATCGCCAATATCGTCAAAATCTCTAAGAACTAATCTGGGTTCAGACGTGGTGCCTCCTGAGGAAAATACAAAACAACCGGCAGGATCTTTTGCGCAAAGATCGTTGTTATTAGGTGGAGTATTTTGTCGATACGATCTATTGTCTAAAAAAGGAAGAGCATGAAAGTCTTCGAGTTTATCAATGGCCTGTGTAGGCAAAACTCTTTTATAATAAGGGGCTTGTTTTGCATATTCTACGGCGCTTGAAAGATTTCCGATTCTATTCATCCTTAAGTTGTTACCGTTAATGATTGTTCGTTACCTTCTACATTGAAGCTTGACTGTAAAGCGTCAAAGTCTCCCATAAATTGAAAAACTAATTTGGCAGCCAAGTCCAATTCGTCAAGACCATGTACCCTGGCAAGTTCTTTTAGCTTTTTATCAGTCGCAAGGGTGACGCCATGCAAAGCGTAAAGTATAAATTTATATTGTTCGGTGAAAACGGCTTGCGCCGGAAGTGCACTATAGACATTTTCAAAAAAATATCTCATAGCTGGAATAAGAGCTTTGCTGTCATAGCCTTCCTTTTTAAGTCTTTCGAAAAGAACAAACATTTTTTCAGTTCTTGCGTTACCGGCGCCTTTACCAAAACCAAGTAGTGATCCATCTAAGAATTCCGCACCACAGTTCATAGCTTCCAGGGAATTCGCCTCAGCAAAACCCATGTTGTCATGAGGGTGAAATCCCAAAAGGATACCGGTGCGTCTTCTAAGCTCCGATATGCGTCTTTTAACATCTTCGGGCAACATTGTTCCATTAGTGTCGGCAAGATAGAAAATATCAGCACCATTACCTTCAGCTTCTAGCATAGCATTAGCGCATTCATCGGCAGGATATTGACTTGATCTAATTAAACTGACAGCAACTTGGAGTCCATTTTTTTTAAAATAATCAATTGGTTTTGCAGTTTGTTTTATGTCCCATCGATTACAACCTAACCTAACCATATCAACATTCTGAAAAAAAACATCCGAATATAGTCCGGGGCTAAAACCATCAGGCAATAGCATAGTCGCTATTTTAGTTCTTGTGCCTTCAAAAAGCCCAGCTACTCTGGCGATAAAATCATCGTTATAATCTCTTAACGAAAAAACTCCATTTTTTGGTGGTTGTATGTATGAAGGTTCTACGTAATCAATCCCGGAATGTTTCAATCTCTCAAGAGTTCCAAGCACATGCGTTTCACTTGGATGCAAGCCGTCTACGTTTGTAGCCTCTCTGAATGTAACGTCCATGTATTGCATAAAATTTACCTCAAAGGTTGGTTATATTTAAACGTCCTCCTTGCTTCATCTAGACGCATGCCGCCGGTGACCGCTGAACGTATTTTATCTTCAACTTCATGTATTTTTTGTGAACCTTCAAGAACAAGTTCGATATTGTGTCTAGGTACAACGATAACGCCACTTTTGTCGGCTCTAATAAAATCACCCGGGTTAACGGTTATTCCTGACAGGGTTATATTCTCTTGAACCGATGCAAGTCTAACTCTATTTTTGCCGGTTCTCATAAAAGCATGTTTTGAAAAAACGGGATAATCAGAATTAGATATTACAGAAAGATCTCTGCATGCTCCATCTATAACTGTACCAGCAAGTTTACGCATCCCTGCGACAAGAGTGAGGATGTCTCCCCAAACCGTACAATTATCAATCCCACCATTATCGATGACAACGACACTGCCTTCAGGGACATCATCTATGTAATCGCCAGCTTTTGCGGAAACACCAGGCGATACAGGTTCAAATTTGACAGTAAAAACAGTGCCAGTTATTTCAGCATTTCTACTCCTTGGAGCTATACCAAGACAAGCGCCATTTATATGTAAATTATCCAATGCATCAGATATTTCAGGTGTGTCGTATTTTGACAGCAAAGATATTAATTCATTTTGTTCCATAGCGATTGTGGTGAGTTATGGAGTCAGGATCTCTTTTTGGGAGTAAAATATTTTGACCTGCATCCAGCGAATAAACCGTGCCGTCCGTTACCGGAACTACGGTTGAGACGTGGGCTGGATAGCCAAGCCCTATTAACGAATCCACCTTATGCGTTTCAGGAACGCTTAAAAGTTGAGAAATTGCCACTCTATTTATGCAATGTAAAAATACACTTTCTATACCAAGGCTGTGTGCGTAAAGCATTATATTTTGAGCTGCTGCGCCAGCATCATATTCATATCCGACGTCTCTTATTGTTCTATTAACCAGCATTGCAATATAAGAATTTGGTGCAAATACTGGATCGGCGAATGCAGTATTTACCTTATTTCTTGTGCCCCATAAAATATTTGCAAATACTTGTTCGCATAATTTAGGATCTTTTATTAAAACATATTCCAGCGGTTGATCGTTCATTCTGCTTGGGCATAAAGAAGCAAGACGGGTCATTTCTTTCATTTCATCAAGTGGAACGTCTTTAGTATGATCAAACTTTCTGATCGTTCTTCTGCTAGCTATATTTTCACCTACTGCGTTCATTGTGTTGTTTTTAAACGATATCTTCAAAACATGCTCCGCTGTTGAATAAAGCTTCGGTTCCTTTTTTATAAACTACTCTGCACGGGCATCCATAGCAGCCTTCTTCTTTATGCTCTATGCAGGTTTTACATTGACCGGAAACATTATCTAAAATATTTCTAACTCTTTCTACGTCAGGGTTGAGCCATAAATCCGCAAGAGATTGTTCTCGGATATTGCCGATATGCGGAAGCCCAATACACGGAGCAACATCTCCCATGATTGTAACCATAATGTGATACAAGTAATAATTACAATGGATTCCGGCGTATGGAGGAGCAGGCTTCCAATGAAAACCATATTCTTGTCTATCTATTTCAGAGAGTCTTTCATACAGAGCTCGTAATTCACCAGGCGTTATTTGAAGATTTTCTTTTACAAATGGGGTAGCGGCCCTTTCGTTGGTGAGAAACGGCTTTACGAGTGGAAAAATATTACGTTCTCTGCACCATCTGAAAAGGTTTTCAATTTCATGTAAATTTTTTTTCATAACTAAAATATCGGCTCCGAGTTTGGTTGGAGCATTCTTATTAAAGCCTGCTGCAATGAGTCTCTCCATTCCTTCGGCTCGTGCTCGTGCATAACCTTTTTTACCGGCAAACCAATCTTGCAATCCTTCATCAAGACTATGGATTTTAACAATAACGGATGCGTTTGCAGCCTTTAATTTATCAACAGCCTCATCTGTCATTCCGCCGGCATGTGTAAAAATAACAGGCTTAAGTTCAAGGGATTTCATATAAGCAAGTTGGTCCCAAAAAATAGGATCAACCAAAGGTTCTCCTCTGCCGGCAATATGGACCAACTCTCCGCCAAGAGCTTTGAATTGATCAAGTAAATCTCTTCGTTCATCTAATGTCATCTCGCCGGGCATAGGTGTTCCACTTTTTGTTTGGCAATAAACACAATGTAAATCACACGCACCGCTTACTCCGGCATATATATGTTTCAATAATCGCTCGTCTTTTATAAGTGCTAATTTATCCGAATCAAAAATACCCCATCCATCTAAAACGGGTGGCCTTTGGAGCACGGTAGCCCCTTGATCATCAGGATAAGTGCTGGTTTCTATAAGTGGCGCGGATCGATTAGAATCGGACATGAGGGTAAATGAATTTTATTGAATAATTTTGACATCAAAGCTTTCGCCTTCTATGAATTGAATGTTTTTAGCCTTCGAAAAGCCTTTTATATCATCAATGAATGGTTTCAAAGACGTTAAAATATTTGTAGGCCCATGAATTTCAAGAGATTCTGGCTCCGTGGAGAAGGCGATTCGTTCGGTTGTTCTAATACGTCTTATGTTGCCAATAAGAGTAATGAAATTATTCATTCCAAATCTTAAAGGCTCATGCTCAGAGCTGTCTATGCCTTCCATGCCTTGCGGATATTTAGTCCTATGGAGACTTGATTCAGATTCATAATTTTTATAATAATGCTGATAAATTCCATCAGACACGTGTGGCATGTAAGGAGCAATGAATTGGAGAACAGCTTTAAGCCCAATATAAAGAGCGGTTTGTGCAGATCTTTTTTTCTTTTCGCCTCCTTCGATTAATTCAGGGGAGCGTAATCGGGTTTTAACCATTTCCAGATAATTGTCGCAAAAATCTTTCCAAAAGAAATTTTCAAACTCTTGACGTCCAGAGCCGACTTCATATTTTTCAAAAGCTGAATTCATAAGGTCTGCAACTTCTCTAATGCGTAATAAGAGCCACTGGTCCGTAGGCTCCATGTCAGATTCGGCAACCATATCTTTCGCAGGGTCAAAATCTTCCAAATTGCCGATCGAAAATTTAGCAGCGTTCCACAGTTTCGTGATAAGTTTTTTACCTTTTAAAATTTCATTTTCGTCGAATACAACGTCTTTTCCTAAAGAGGCTCCGCAAGCCCAATATCTAACGGCATCAGCAGAGTATTTTGCGATAAGTTCTTCGGGCGATCCAGGCCCTTTTACCCCAGCGCTTTTTGATTTACTAAGCTTTTCTCCTTTTTGAGCCAAAACATGGCCGGATATCATGATGTTGCTCCAAGGAGCACTTTGTTCATGTAGTTCACTCATTACGATAGTATAAAGTGCCCAAGTTCGGATAATATCATGTGCCTGTGGTCTCAAGTCCATCGGATATACACGATCATGTAAGTCAGCGTTTTGTCCGCATCCTGCATTGATTTGAGGAGTTAAAGAAGAGGTAGCCCAAGTGTCCAATACGTCAGAATCCGCAATTATATCATCAGCGGTATGTCCTGCGGGCATGTTTAATGGTAGCTCTGCGTGTGGGTCAACGGGCAATTGGCTTTCATCCGGAAAAATGATTTCACCGGTTTTTTTAGAGTACCAAACAGGGATTGGAACCCCATAATATCTTTGGCGAGAAATCGCCCAGTCCCATTTTAAATTGCTAACCCATTGT
>JBAYGM010000005.1:0-16380 GCA_041666705.1 Candidatus Altimarinota bacterium
CAAATAATATAAATATTAAACTTTTTTCAGGATTCAATTATGAACAAGCAAGATTTGGCGAAGCTACGGAAAGCTGGTTTAGAAAAACAAAAAAGAGCTTTGACATAGACGTGATTATTGAGGCATTTCAGGGAGCATTTATGATCGCTATAGATTTATTGATTTTATATATTGCAGTTAGATTGTGGCGTAAAGATCTTCTTACAATAGGGGATTTTGTACTTATTCAAGCGTATTTATTGGAAATATTTCTTCAGCTTTGGAATTTTGGCAGAGTTATAAGGAGCCTTTATGAGCACCTTGCTAATGCGGATGAGATGACTGAGATTTTGAATAAACCATATGAAGTTAAAGATAGAGTGAATGCAAAAATGCTTGATGTTTCGATCGGAAAAATCGAATTTAAAAATGTAAATTTTTCATACGATGATGGTGCGGAAATCATGAATGATTTATCTTTTGAAGTTAAACCGGGCGAAAAAATAGCTTTAATTGGACCTTCGGGCGGTGGAAAGTCAACAATCGTTAAATTGCTTTTGCGTTTATATAACTTGAAAAAAGGAGATATTTTTATCGACGGACAAAACATCGCGGATGTCACACAAGATAGTTTAAGACAGGCAATTGCGCTTGTTCCACAGGATCCGATTTTGTTTCACAGAACACTTATGGATAACATTCGTTATGGAAAAAGAAATGCAACGGAGGCAGAGGTTATTGAAGCTGCAAAACTTGCACACGCGCATGAATTTGTGAGCAAATTTAAAGCCGGTTACGAATCTTTTGTTGGTGAACGCGGCATAAAACTTTCCGGTGGCGAACGTCAAAGAGTGGCTATTGCAAGAGCAATTTTGGCAAATCCAAAAATCTTAATTTTGGACGAAGCAACAAGCCAGCTTGATTCCGAATCAGAACTTTTTATTAAAGAAGCCTTGAAGGTTCTTATGGCCGGAAAAACTTCGTTTGTTATCGCGCATAGGCTTTCAACGATCATGCAAATGGACAGAATTTTTGTTATTGAAAACGGAAGAATCGCAGAACAAGGTACGCACAAAACTTTGCTTGAAAAAGATGGCGGTATTTATAAAAAACTTTGGGATTTGCAGGTGAATGGGTTTATTAAACAGATTGAAGGGGACGGGGAAGATGATGAAAAAGAATCTATAATCTCGAAAAAAGCAGAAGATCTTACTTAAGCATTTTAATCAAAACAATTTCCGGCGTATTTCCAACTCTCATCGGCGGGCCCCAAGTACCAACGCCATTTGAAGTATAAATTTGCATGTTCCCAAATAAATTCAGGCCATAGTCATAGCCTTTATAAATCAGATGTGTAAGCCAACTGTAAGGGTAAATCTGTCCCACGTGCGTGTGTCCGGAAAGTTGAAAGGAGATACCGGCATCATTCGCAATATCAAGATTTGTTGGCGCATGTTTTATCAAAATACTCGGTTTTGATTTATTGATTTTCATATTATTCAAAACTTCTTTGAATTTATTTTTATTTGTTGTGGCCGCATAATCCACGCCAATGATCTGCAAGCCATCCAAGTCAGTCATCATATTGTTCATAACAACAACTCTGGCGAGATCAATAGCGTTTTCATATTTTTTATCACTATCAAATTTTTCATGATTTCCTGTCACAAAATAAACTCCGCGAAACGCCTTCAGATTTTCAAGAGGCTTTGTAAGTTCGGCAATGTTATCAATATGTCCATCATAATAATCGCCGCCAATAAAAATCAAATCAGGCTTAAGCGCCATAATTTTATCAACGATTTTATTTGCAAAGTCCTCGCCATTAATTTTTCCAACATGAACATCGCTAATAAACGCAATCGTCTTATTTTCCCATGTCTTAGGCAAATTTGGCAGTTTAACTTCAATCTCGCGAACTTGAAAATTCATTGCGTTGAAGATTCCGTAAACGCTAATCAAAATAGCAAGCCCGAATAAGATTCCGGCAGTGATTTTAAAGTGCAATTTGCCGAAACGTAATTTTTTGAATTTACGTTTTGCGAGTTTGAAGATTCCATAAACAACCCAACAAAGCACGCTTGCCCAAAAGAAAAAATGAAGGAATCCAAGCCATGATGCAGCTATAAGATAGAACCATGCAAAGGGTAAGATTGAAGCCAAAACAAAGCTCACGCCCAAAAATATAAGCGCAATTTTTAACGCTAATTTAATGCGTTTATTTTTGATATTAAAAAAACGCACTAAGGTTTTATAGAAAAGGAAATGCCCAAGTGCGAATATGAGCTGGATGATAATAATGGCGATTGCAAAACCCATAGTTTTTTAGGAGGTGTCGCTTACGCGACGTTTCATTTATATGGAGCAACCGCTTCGCTATTGCTCTGGTGCCGGGGGACAGAATTGGACTGTCGACACCACGATTTTCAGTCGTGTGCTCTACCACTGAGCTACCCCGGCGTATTAACCATAAAAACTGCTACGCGAATTATTAAACCTTATTCGGCGAAAATAATCAAACAAAATGATATAATTTAAAAAATAGACTTTTAACCCAAAAAATATGAAAGATCAGTTCAAGCGGTTGTCTTTTCGAGTTGATGCAAGTTTTTTACGCAATTTAACGGTTGCGATCGGCGCTGTTTTTATGTGGCGTGGGATTTGGGTGCTTGCAGACGCTTATCTTTTTCCGGGAAATCCGTTTGTAAGCAGTATAATTTGCATAGTAATTGGGATTTTCTTCTTATATCTGCCTGATTTTGACGAGAGACATCCCCATTTTTAAAACTTTTCTTGCACTCAAACAATTTTTAGTGTAAATTTTCTCTGCAAATTTCAAATTCATTGAAAATATCGCGGGTATAGTACAACGGCAGTACGAGACGTTGCCAACGTTTAGATACGGGTTCAATTCCCGTTACCCGCTCCAACTACATGCGAGAAAAACGGTCCGTAGCGAAGAGCGTGCGTATTTAGCATGCTCGGAGTGTAGGAGGAAAAGAGCAGAAATTAGTCGAACAAAGCGAGACTTATTTCAAGCTTTTCCAGTTTTTCCCTTGTGCACACGCCTGTAGCGTTAGCGAAAGGCGGCATTTGTTTAGGACTTGGAATTTCTCATCTTTTGCATGTTTTTTGCAAGATGGTGTATGTTTATTCTATGAAAATAAAAAATATTAAATTAGTTTTCAGTATACCGATTATTGTATGTTTGGTAATGTTGGCTCTGGACATGATAATATTTAAACCAGGGCGCAATCCTATTCTTGCCGGTATCTCTAAGTGGTGGCATCTGGTTTACCCTATATGTGGATTGGCTTTAGCGTTTTTTATAATGCCAGTTTTTATTAATGAATCATTCAATGATCTAAAAGAAGGTGATTCCGTTTGGAAAAAGGAGCTTATATTAGGGATTTTGAGCGCTATAATCGGAAATTATCTTTTATTCTCACTTGATATAGTCGCATTTTTATTAATTCCGATAAATATAATCATTTTAATTGTTCTTTTGATTGTAGGAATTGTAAAGGTACTTAGAGCAAAAAATAATTTACAGGAATAATCAAGAATATAATAACTTTGACACAAATCCAGTCCGCACTTCGTGCATTAAGGAGCTCCAAACTCTTGACAGATTAGCTTCAATTTGTTACTCTTTTATCTTAATTAAAAGATATGTCAAAAGGGTTGACCTTAGTAAATGATGGTGGAGAAGCTTTAACTCCCGCTGAATTAATAATGCGAGATGAAATAATGCATGTAATTGAAAACGTCGCATTTCATACAGACGATGCAGGACGTCTCGGGCAGACGGGTATTTCAGTGATCCCGGGCAGTTTTAACCCAAACGTTTTAGGTGGCGTTTATAGCAGAGGAAACGTAGGGGAAAAAAGCGAAAAAGAACTAGATGAATTAGCAGCAGAAGTTATTGCGTTACTGGAGAGTGCATCTGCCTCAGCAATGAAGAATGAATCAGTTGAGACAGAGGGAGATTTGATTGTGTCATTTGTAAAATACAATGGTCTTTGGCGACTCAACGTACGATGGAAGAATGGTTATCCATTTTCATGGGAAGGAGAAAGGATTTTTGTATTTAATTCGAAGACTTTTACAGAAGGCAACCCATACAAAGGGAAATTCCATGAAGATATTTATGCGATGTTTGTTGAACAGCATGGTCCTGAATCACAAGAAGCGATGGACGTAAGAAGGATTATTGAAATTTGCAGAGGAGTATTATATGGGAAATTATCTGAAGATGAAGAGCGATCGATCTTAGACGAACTGAGAAGATTGAGATTGAGGTACGGGGATGCTTGTACGGCTATTATTAGTGATTTCGATGGAGATCATGTTGATAATGGATGGGATGATATCTCAGAGGCAGAGGTTGAAGACTTAGGCTGAGAATATTTCAGTTTGTACGTCGTTCATTAAGGAGCTCTAGAGAGTAATAGCGCAGTGATAGATCTTTATTTATTTTTCAATAAATCCTCAAAATAATCTTTATCTTCAGGGAGCTTTTTTATAGCATCATCAACCACAGCCTTTAGCTTTTCAGGCTGGTTATTTTTGCGTAAATAGTGGGCATAGTCTGAGTAAATGTTAAAATCGCCAACGGTTGCCAGTAAGCTGTCATAAAACTTAATTACATTTTCAATTGGAATTCTCACAAGATCGGATGATGCATCCACGACATCATGGGCTATATATGCATCTTTACTCTCCAGGCACGCTTTTGCAGCTTCATCAATATTGCCTTGTGCCAAAAACATTCCCGCCATATTAACCCTTAGGTCTTTTAGACTATATTCTTTATCGGCGAATCTAACCATTGCCTCTTTTAAAGTTTTTATAGCTAAATCTGGCTTTCCTTGTTGATAACATGAATCCGCTAGGTCTTTAAAGTTATAGGCGCTCGCTTCTTCACTCGTGCATGCTTTTATCAAGGCTTCGGTTTTTTTAGAGTGCAGCGAAGCAATATCAGGGTATCTTTTTAAAAATTCAGGATTGATCATTACGCTTTTTGTATTTTTAATTTGGTATTTCTTGTCAAATTTTGAATAATTTTCTTCAAGAGTCGTATCTAAAAGAAATGTATAAAAATTAGCCAATTTATTTTGATATTCATATGAGCTATGGTTGTCCGAAGTTTTTTGCGGTTCATCAGTAAAATAAACGATTTTTGCTTTTTCAATATCATGTTTATAGCTGTAGTATAAATACGTAAGAGGAGCGATTACCCTAAAGTCTTTACCCAAGGTAAGTTCATATGCTTGTATAGCTTTGTCTTTATTTCCAATTTTTAAATATGCTTCTGCCAAATTTAAACAAATATAATTATGGAGGATGCTTAAAGACACTACTTCCATGGCAAGATCAAGTGTTTTAATTTGTTCTTTGATTTGACCTTTTTCTTTATAGTGATCTGCGACTTTGATGTATACCGATATATCGCTGCTTCCTTTTTCAATAGCGAGATTGAGGTTTAGCCATGCTTTTGCCGGATCCTTATGTTCATAAAACACGCCAAGATAAGCATATACCTTAGGGTCGTTAGTTCCATTTTCGATCATTTCTTCGTATATTGATATTATTTCTTCCGGCGTCATTCCGGTTTTGATTCTTTCATTAAATTGTTTTGAAAGTTTAAGGTTTTTTCTAGCTCCTTCAAATTTAGGATCTAAAACAAAATCTTGAGCAGATTCACGTTTTTCCCAATATTCAAAGTCAATTTTTTTATTTTTACTAAGATCTTCCCAGAATTTACTATCCATTTTTCCATCAGATAATGCATAGTAAAGTTCTTTAATCATTTTCATTTTTTCGACTAATTCGGGCTCATTCGCCATATACCGTAAAACAGTATTGTAGCCGACTAACATATTGTCGCTTAGGGTGTTATGGACGTCATCACCCATGCCCATGATAGCCTCTGCCATTGTCGCTTGATCTTCATCTATGCCTCCATACTTTCCATATGCATTCGCGTAACCCTTTGGTCTTTTTTCATAAGCTCTTCCTGATCGTATTGCCTCTTGACCATTTTTGCCATAAAGAGACTTGTAATTTTTGCCATGAGCTCTTTTGCCCCATCCCGCATTGTCGTCATCCAATCCGCCATATTTTGTGTCTATGCAGTGTAAAAGCTCGTGATCAAATCCATATTCGCTGTTTATTCCAATTTCCCCATTTCCCAAGCTAAAACCTCCTGTCGAAGTGGGGGAATTTTTTTGGCTATTATCCGTCCAATCTCCAAAAATATATAATTTTTTAAGACCACTGTTCTGTATGAAAGTTAATGGATATCTGTCGATTCTTTTATGGAGAGCGATGATTGTTGAGTCTAATGTTTTTATTGGTAGCCTTGAATTTGTTATATGCGTTATGGACCATTTTTCTGTTTCTATTTCAATTCCATATTTAGATTCAAATTGTTTTTCTTTTTCTTTCAATCCGGAAAGTTCTATGCCGTATTGTCGAATAGCTTGCGCCAGTTCCGGTGATAGCTTTGAGCCTTGATCTTGAAACATTTCTTCAGACGCGAAGAATTGATCTTTTGTTTTTATGGCATCTTTAAAGCGTTTTATATATTCATCTTCCGTAAGATTTGGATTTAATCCTTTTTCATATTCAAAGTCTCCAAAATTTTCTCCATTTGGACCAACCCTAAATAATTGCGTTCTGTCGCTTGTTTTTTCAGGTGATATTTTTCGATACATTATGCTTTTGCCGCTTTCATCATACATATCATAGTTTCGGCCAATTTTTTTCACTTCCAATGTGCCATTTTCGCGATATCGCATAGTGCTGACGATCTCTCCGTCTTGCGAATATTCACTAACCTCTCGGATATTTCCATTTGGGTGGAAGTTGGTTGTTTTTTGAAATTTATGTCCTCCGGGAAAATATTCACTTACATCGTATTTAGAATATGAATTGTAAATAATCCTTTTGGAGATATCGCCATTTGTGTCCAAATATTCATAGACAGAATTCATTGTATAAAATGGATCAGTATCTTCAATGACAGTCGTCGAATGTTGTTCATCATGGAGAGTTCTTTTAGCACAATTTTGTTTTAAAGCACGCTCTTGATAAACGAGTTGCATAATTTGCGTTACGAGGGCTTCATATTTTTTAGGGATAGAGCCATTGTTGAAATTTAATAGTGGCACGTCCTCTCCTCTTTCCGCTGAATAGATCATTTCTTCGATGTTTATTGCTTCCATTGATCCATCGCCGCCAAATACATTCTCGTTATACGTTTTGTCCTGTCTTAGAGCAGAAGAAAGCTTTTTTTCAAGTCGTTTTCTGGCGAGCGTTATGCGTATTAATTCTTTTTTGTCATCATTGTTTGGCTCAGAATCAACCCTTAAGACGCCATCAGGATTAGCGGAGTATTTAATTTCTTTCCCGTCTTTTTGTATTTTAAATTCAATCCTTGCACTACCATTTGGGGTAAATTTTGTGGCGCTTGATATAAACGGTTTTAAGTCCTCCCTTTGTTCAATTTGGTGAAATATTTGTTTATAGTTTTTAATAGTATTCTCATTTGTACCGGGCGGAAGAGTCAAATCAATTGATTGGCCAAAAAGCGTGATTTCTTGAAGAGGTTTGGCTAAAATGATATCTGAATCACCTTCAAAACCTATGAATATTTTAAAATCCATAAAGGTTTCTATACTATTCTCAGAAAACAATTGAGCATATGTTTTTTTAACAGCATCGAATACGCTTTCAAGTTCTTGTTCCGTTAACTTTAAATCTGCTGAGTATTTTTCTTCTTTTTCTGGAGTGGAAGGGCTGTCTTTCCTTTCTTGCTTTATTTGAGCCAAGATGCTGTTCTGTAAAGAAAGTAGTGCCTGTGATTTTTTTTCGTCCAATTCGCGTAATTGGTCAAATTTAAAATCAAAAGAGCTTTCAAGCTGCTTTTCAAAGGCCTTTATTTGATCTCCGTTTTCCATTTTTGTTTTTACATTTGTTTTTCCAGCTCTTCCAATCGTCCTTCTTCATGTTTTTTACTTTTCTTCTCTTGAAATTTTTGTATGGCGCGAAAAACAACCTGAAGAAGCTGGATTTTTTTCTGTTTTTGCTCTATCGACAAACTAAATGTTTGTTTTTCCATTTTTATACTAAAATAATCTTATAATTATAGCATAAAACTTGGATTTGAGCAATAACAGGCTTTATCGAATTTTGTTATAATTTAGCCATGCAGATCAAAGGCGATAAAATAATTCTTTGTGCAATTACAAGCTCCGATAAGGACTATTTCTATACCATTGCTACAAAATCATATGGAGCAAAATTTTGGTACGATGATATCAAAAGAGAAAAGAGGTCTAAAACAGCATTTTTTAATGATTGGGCGGAAGGATATTTTGACCCTAAAAAGCCAAAAGAGGGTCAATGCTTTTGGATGATAGCTCAAGAGAAAAAAATTGGCGTTATCGCGTACAATAAAATTGATGAAAATAATAACGCCGAAATAGACATAATCATTGCTGATGAAGAAGATATGAATAAAGGCTACGGGACTGACGCAATAAAAACTCTGTGCGAATTCCTTTTGAAAAAACTTAAAGTGAATAAAGTTTGGATTGAGGCGCGAATGAATAATCCACGTGCGATTAAGGCGTATCAAAAAGCCGGATTCAAAAAAGAAAAGATTTTAGAGAAAAAAGATTTTTTCCAAGGAGAATTCGTGGATTGTATAAGGCTGGAAATGCCTTAGCGTATATTGCTATAATATGCCCATATCAAATAACAAACCCGCATTATGGTCGACTCAAACATCGCTTATGAAAAGCTAATCAGCTTGTTAGGCAATAATCACGTCGAATACAAATTATTCACGCATCGTGAGGCCTTAACATGGGAAGATCTTGCCGCGGTACAAAAAGAAACCGGTTTTTTCGGCACAGAAATGAAATGCATGGTTTTAAAAGCCGGTGACGAATTGATTGTTTATATAACTCTTCAAGGCAAACGAGTAAATTTTGATGCAATCAAAGAAAAGCTTGGCGTAAACAAGGTCAGGCTTTCTACTCCGGAAGAATTAAATGAATATTTCGGCGCAAAGCCGGGTTGCGCATATCCGTTTGGTTTTGACTCGCAGTATAGGATTTTTGTCGATCCCGAAATTTATAAACAAGAATGGATGCTTTTTAGCCCCGTAGTTCCAACGAAAACCGTGCAAGCAAAAGGTGCGGATTTAAAAAAAGTTTTTGATTCACTGGAGAATAAAGTGCAAGAAGTTAGCAATTTTAATCAGTAGCGGTCTGTGGTGTAAAAGCTTGACATATCCATTCAAACCTGTTATTCTATCTTCCTATTTTGTTTTATAAATAAAAATGGCAACAGAAAGACCGGATTTGGATATTTTTCTTAGCGCTTACCCTGAGGTGGTAAATGTTTTTGGTGTGTCGACTAGTGTGATAAAGCGTTGGACTGAAAATAGCCATTTTGGAGATTTTTCAGAGGTTCTTCCAAAAGCCAAGCGAGAATTTGATAAATGGTTAAAGCAAAATGTATACGCTAAAAAGGATAACGTAGAAGCTGAATATGCAAGAATATTAGAAGAGCATCAAGCTAAGTTTGCTGAAAGGATAGCGGCTATTTGCACTTTTGTTGGCCCAAAAAATCATGCGCAAAAAATGAAAGATCTTGCTAAATTAAAAGAAGAATTTGGAATGTTCCCGGAAGATCAAATGCGCGAAGTTGAAAGCGATTTAGTCAGTAAAAACGTTGAGTCGTGGGAGGATGTCCCAACAGGAGATAATGGATGTGTGTTAAAAGAGTATTTTGCAAAAGCGATAGAGCAATATGGCCAAGATTCGGCTCCTTCATTTGATGAGAATATTCATTTGAATACGCATTTTACGGGTTTGGTAAGAAATGTAATTATCTACGATAAGACAAAGCCGGGGAGGTGGGAGCGAATTATAGAATGCGATGCCGCATATATAAGAAATGGAAAAATATGTTGGATGTGTAAGAAAAAAACAGTGAGCGGTCGCAGCGTGGATGAAGTGTCTTTCACTTGGGTAGACCCGATTAATCCAAATTTTAAACTTATAGAGATATATAAGAAATCTTACGGGCCTGACGATGTTAACAGGCTATCTGCTTGGATGCGAAACGCTAAATTTCCGATCACTACAGATGGTAAAAGTGGAGAAATAGAAGTTGATTATGATGGATCAACTTTTTACGTTAAGGTAGATCGCGACCTATCGAACTTTTCAAGCTTAAAGAGTTTTGCACTTCGCAAAGGGACCCCCGAATTTGTTTTATTCCATGAAGCATTATTGAACGACCCGAATTTTCCATCATCAATTGAAAATATTGAAAGGCTTTTACCGGGTAAATTAAGCTAAAACAATATGGAAGGATACGTCGAACAGCCAGAAGAATTTAATGCAGCCGAAGCGATTAAAAATTGCCTTGAAAATCCTGAGGCAATCGATGATTTGACTCCTGGGGAATGTATGCAGATTTTAGAAATAATCCAGGCAAGAATTCTCGAAATCTTTGATCCTGAAATAAAAGCAAAATATAAAGTTTTTGCGCAAAGAATTTTGCAAAGGTATGTCATGGCATCTGGAAACGCTCAGCAAAAGCCAAAAATTAATATAGAAAAAAGTTATGAAATTGATACGGCGCACGGGACCGCAACATTGAACGTTAATGTCTGTCAGTCTAATAATTTAAGCCAGGCCATTTTAATGGATTCGGATATGTCACAAGTAGTCAGAAACGGTTCAACCGGTTATCTTTGTACGATAACGGATAAAGAGCGCAGATTTTGGATAAACATAAAAATATTTATTTTAAAGCAAAAAGACGGCACGGAATTACGTTCGCTTTTTATTGCGGACTGGTATGTGAGCCCAAATTTGAGAGATTCGGGCATAGGCAAAAAACTTCAAGATTTGGCAGAACAAATTGGTCGCAACAATGCATGTACAAGCATTTTTTGCATTATTATTCCGGAAAATCCAAATGATCTTAATCGATTGATTGCGGCAAACATAAGAATGGGTTATCAAATAAAAAACGATAGAGGACGGACGGTTGGTTGCAAGCAACTTGCATTCTAAGTCGGGTTTTAAAACTTGTATTTTATTCGATTACCTTCTATATATTTTATATAAGATTTTTTGTTTTACTTTATGATAAACATCAATAAATTCAGCATGGGCGCGACAGCCGCAATAATCACGAGCTTGGCTTTGATTGCGGGTTTGGCGCATGGAGAAAGTGATAAAAGTGTAATTATCGCCGGATTATTAATTATCGCGATTGCAGACAACATTACAGATTCTCTTAGCATTCATATTTACAAAGAATCGGAAGGTGCAAGCAAGAAAGAAATTTATATTTCAACCTTTGGGAATTTCACAATTCGATTAATATTAGCTTTAACTTTTGTGTTAATTATTTTCTTATTGCCGTCATATACGGCTCTTATAGTTTCAATTATTTGGGGCGCAATTTTGCTGGCAGTACTCAGCTATTACGTCACCAAAAGCGACAACAAAAATCTGATAAGAGAGATTGTTTGGCATTTATTAATAGCATTTTTTGTTATAGGTGGAAGCAAATTGCTCGGGGATTTGATATCGAGCAAGGTGATTTAAATGATTTATAGCGGCAACTCAGGATCTTTTTCCGCAGAAAAGATGTGACTTGTTGGTATGCCGGCTTTTGCTCTTTGGATTATTCCACTGACCGTTCCCGGGACAAGAGTTTCAAGCCATCTTTGTAATTGTATATTTCTTAAAGGATCTGGGCCTCCAGACATGTTTCTATCCGGGAATAAACAACCGGTTAATCTATAAGCCATTTCAGTTATCGCGGCATGTGGATTTGCCATTATCCAGTCAAGGTCAATTGATGCTGAGTCGTTAGGAAAATCAAGTTGTCCCGAAAGCATTTGGAAGAAATATATATTATTGATAATGCATCTAAATGTATCTTTTAATCGAGCTAACGCTTTACCTAATTTTTCATCATCAGTTACTGTTTCATATTCATGAATTCTCGGCTCAACTCTACTTACGACTTTTTCCAATTCATCAAGCAGTCTTTTGTAGATAAAAACAGCATCTTTTAATGATAAGGAGAGAGGCATTTTAATAAGTTTTTCAGCTACGTCAGCCACTCTATCTATAAATCGTGAAGAGCTTGCATGGGACGTACTAATGTTTGAAGCTCCTAAGGCGGATAATTCAGAAGCAACAAGTGAGGCATCAGGATTTCCGTGTAATAGAATAGTGCCCTCATCAGGTCTTTCTATAGATTCACGTGGGTTACAGCCAACACTTTCCATGAATCTAATAACATCTTGCATTAACATTAAACGAGAGGCTTCGTCATCGGAAGGCTCTGGAGATTCGGATGATTCAAGGGCTTTGCCGCCATGTATAGACATTGCATATTTCATTTCGAGGGCATCTAAAATCAAAAGAGTACCGAATTTATCATCAAAATCATCTCTCAGTTTCTCGTTTCGTAAAAATGCAATTATAGTCGGTATTTCATTAACAGGGATTTTATCAAGCAAGCGCGATATAAATCTTTCTGCGCCTAAAGAGCCTTCGGTGTGATACATAAGAAGCGCAATAACTTTTTTAGCGGTTATATCAGGGTCTTGAAGTAAATCTACAAAAGTATCAGATGTAACAACTTCTAAGCGTACTATTTTATCAACACGGCCACGAACAGACAAAGTTATAATATCAGGTTCAGGGCCAAGTTCGATGCTGTCAACTTCTCTCAAGAAGGCACGGTCAATGCCGCGAAGTCCTTTGATTGGAGCGCTATTTGTTAAACGTTGTATTCTATCAACTTTATTAATATCGCTGAGCAATTCAGAAGCGGCTATTTGAGGATCTTTTTGAGGTTCCGGATAATTGGCGGTTAATTCTTCAGGGAACAATGCATATGCGGCAGCATAAGCACTGTCATTAGGGTCTCTCGTATCAAGAATATCCAAAAGTCTACCATTGATATGACCTGCAAATTCCATCAAGTATCGTTCAAGATAGTGCTTTCTTTGTTCTACGTGTGCAACATCAAAACGAGAGTTTACGCTAGTATCAACTATTTTTAGGAATGCTTTTTTGTCCCAAGACATATTGTTTTTTTAAAAAGGGTTAAATTCTAACATACACATAGCTTCTTGTCAATATATTGTGACCAATTGATTAAATTGGCGCGCGCCGCATAAAATTTGCTATAATCGGCATATGCAATGCGTTCAATGCAAAGAAAATTTTGACCACGGTACGGCCGAAATCGAAGCTTATAAAATATTCGATGCGGTTTTGTCGGATTCATGTCCGGATTGCAGACACCGAAGGCATTTGATTTTTCGAAATGAGCGCAATTTATTTAATACAAAAAGTTTTCTTTCGGGAAAAAATATAATTTCGCTTTATCCAAAAACAACAAAACACAGAATCATCGATTCGGAGGAATGGTGGAGTGATCGATTTGATGCGACAATGTATGGTCATGAATTTGATTTTAACAGACCGTTTTTTGATCAAATTAAAGAATTGAAAAAAGAAGTTCCGCGATGGTCAAAAATTTGCCTTAACGTGGAAAACAGCGAATTTTCCAATAACAGCGCGAACGTAAAAGACAGCTATTTGGCTTTCTCTTCATGCGATGGCGAGCAAATGCATTATTGTATGCGCGTTATAAAATCCAGTTTTTGCATTGATTGTATGAACGTAAATGACAGCCAATATTGCTCAAATTCTCTTGATCTTAAAAAGTGTTATGGCGTTCATTATTCGCAGTCTTCAGAATCGTGCAATGATTCTTATTTTGTTTTTGATTGTAAGAATTGCGCCGATTGCATTCTTTGCGCGCAACTTCGAAATAAAAAATATTGCATTTTGAATAAAGAACTTTCAAAAGAAGAATATGAAAAGCAGAAGAAAGAGTTTTTGGCTAATCTTGGGCAAAATATGAATAAAATGAAGCAGAAATTTGAAGAAATAAAACGCTTGGTTTTATACAAAAATCTTCGCATCACAAAAAGCGAAGATTCGATTGGTGACTTTATATCAAGTTCAAAAAACGCGATAAATTGTTATAGCGTTTCGGACTTGCAGGATTGCACAAATTTGTATGATTGTTATGCGTGTAAAAATTGCCACGATAATCTCGCTAACGATAAATCCGAGCTTTGCCTTGAAGTTGATACTGCTTACGACATGTATAACTGCAAACTTTGCACATATTCGGTTTCAGAACGCGATTGCACGTATACGGATCAATGCATGATAAATAAAAATCTTTTCGGATGTGTTGGGCTTAAGCATCAGCAATATTGCATTTTAAATAAAAAATATTCAAAAGAGGATTACGAAGAAATGCTTAAAAAAATAAAACTTCATATGCAAAAAACGGGCGAGTGGGGCAAACCATTTCCGGCCACGCTTACGCCATTTCCATATAACATAACCGTTGCGCAGGAATATTACCCGCTAACGAAAGATCAAGCGATTGCGCAAGGCTTTGAGTGGTATGAAGAAGAGGAGCAAATTGCACCAACGGAAAAATATAAAATTCCATACAACGTGGAAGAAATCGATGAATCGATTTGTAAAAAAGTGCTTGTTTGTGAGGAAACCGGCAAGCTATATAACATTATTCCGCAGGAACTTCGTTTTTATAAACAAATGAAATTGCCGCTTCCGCGCATTTCTCCGCATCAAAGATACATGGAACTGCTCAAAATGCTCCCTCCAAAGCACCTTCGCGATACGGTTTGCAGCAGTTGTAACGCGAAAATCAAAACCGTTTATCCGGCCGACACTTGGCGTAAGATCGTTTGTAATGAATGCTATCTGAAGAAGGTATATTAAACGGCTTCCACAAGCCAAATAATACATCGACAGAATTATTAAACTGCGCCAGTCATTTGCGTTGCTTTTCGACATAAAAAGTTCGATAATTTATTATTGATGATAATACAATTTCATCAAAATTATCACTTAACAAAAATACCCCATGGAAGTGAAAATTTTTACAAAAGAGATGTCGGCGCAAGAGGTGAAAAAGGTTAAGGAGTATTCAATGACGAAGGTTCCGGCAATTGAGAGTTTGCTGCAGCATTTTGCTCCGGATGCGGCGAATCTGCGTATTAACGCGGAAAAGTTGGGGAGAAGGAGTGCTTATAAAGTTGAGTTTGTTTTGCATCTTCCGTCAAAAATTATTATAGGGGAAGAGGCGAGCCACGAAATTACAAAAGCTGTTGATTTGGCGAAAGACAGGATCGTTCGCCAGCTCAAAAAACATGAAGAGCTTTTGAGGTCAAAGCATGGCAAAAAACATAAGATGAATATCAAGGAAATCGATTATGATAAACTTCCTGCTTTTGCCGAATTAAAGCCGAAAAACAAGGATATTTTCGCAGACATTCTTCAGCCTCACCTTATCAAATTAAACAAATTTATTAAAAGAGAAATTTTTCACAATGAATCGCTTGATATTATTCCGCAGGATGTAGTTGAAAGTGAGTCGATTTTGAACGATGTGATCCTTGATTTTTATGCAAATTACAATCCTCAAATGAAAGGTAAAGCTCTTGAACAATGGCTTTATACTGTCGCAATAAGCAAGATCCGCACAGCCATAGATGAATATAAAGAAGAAGACATGAAAGAAATTCCGATTGAAGAAGAAGCGGTTCCAAGAACATCCGAAATTGAAGATTATTTTGAGGAAAAGGAGATTGAAAATGTGGTAAAAGAAGTGCCAATGGAAAGCGATGAAGAGACGCCACAGAACATTTCTTCCAAAAAAGAATTATTTAGATTTTTGATGGCCGAGCTTTCCAAAATGGATTGCAAAAAACGCGAAGCATTTATTTTGAATAAAATGGAGGGCTTTGTCGCCGCGCAAATCAGCGAAATGCAGCACAGGCCTCTAAAATCCGTGACAATGGATATCGAATTTGTTCAAAAAGTGCTTGCTGAACGCGCAAAAGAAGAGTTTGGAGAAGAAGTTTAGAAAATGACAATTTGAGTTTTGCGTTTTGACTTTTATATTATATTATTTAGCCATGTTTGAAGCCGTAAACAATTTAATTGCGAACTCCATTTTGTTTGTGCAGAAATCCGCACAAGGGTTTGTTGAAAATGTGAATTATCTCAATTTTTCATGGTTGCAAATTGCGGCGGACATTTTTCTGGTTACGATTTTCATTTATTATTTGGTTTTGATCTTAAAAGGAACTCGCGCCCTCAACATTGTTTGGGGACTTATGATGCTTGGCATCATTTATCTCATCAGCAAGGCATTTTCGCTCGTTGCTGTAAGTTGGCTTTTTGAAAAATTCTTAACGCTTGTTATCATCGCAATCCCGATTATTTTTCAGCA
>JBAYGM010000006.1:0-15850 GCA_041666705.1 Candidatus Altimarinota bacterium
AATTCTGCACGCGTGCAATAATCATCCGGTCTAAAATTGTCTATGTCTGAAATAACGCCTTTTTCGCTTAGTGTGCCATAAACCTTATCTGTTTGAAATGCCGCATTTGTAAGCGGTGAAAGCAGTACAAACAAGCTAAAAAATAGCGTTAGAATAAGCGCACGAAATTTGGTTTTTCTATTTTGCATATGAGAGGGTTATTTTTATAAGTGTCTTTAATCTTATATCAATGATCGTGCTGTGTCTAATGTTGACTATAGTCAATTTTTCGTGTATAATATATAGATAAATAAAGATAAAAATAAATGAACAAAATTTTGCGAATTTCGGTCTCTGTTGTTGTATCGCTGGCGATACTCGTTCTAAATGTGATTGGATTTAGATATTTTGCGTTTGCTAACAATAATCACAAGGTGGATTACGAAGATAATCCTAAAGTTGTTATTTCTGGTGAAACCGGGGCGATTGATTATAAAAAAAATGGTGAGGGTGATTTTGTCAAAATGGCTTCAAACCAAGTTTTGTTTGAAAATGATATTATTAAGACAGGGGAGAGCGTTGATGCGTCCATCTATTTTGCTTCCGGCGCTATTATACGTTTTAACGTAAATACTGAAGTTCAAATTAAGTATTCCGCTGACGACAAAAAATACAATATTAAGCTTAATACTGGAGACGTTTGGGTGAATACGCTTCTTGCTTCTTCGGAAATGTTTGTTTATTTGCCCGACTCTGAAATTCACGCAATTGATTCTGTTGTAGACGTTTCGGTTGATGAAAATGGCGCTACGTATACCGGCGTTAACGGCGGATCTATTTTAATAGGTAAAAACAATGAATATGCGTTTATTAGTCAGGGTGATAATGTTAAGAAGGATTGGCTTGAAAGCGATTGGGTTAAATCAAATATAGGGAAAGATTCTCAAAGTCGTGATATTTATGCCCAGTCTTTGAAGGAGAAAGTTCAAAAATCCGGCGTAAGCTATAATTCTGGGATCCGCGGTTTTTATTCAGCCTTAACTTTTAATCAAAATAAGCTTAGTGAATATTATCTTTCTAATATTTCTACGTTAATCGATGATGGAGCTTATTATTTATCCGTTGATGATAGGCGATCTGCTGATGACGCTTTTGTTCTAGCCTTAGAGCAGGCGAGAGCGCTTAAGGAAAATGATCTGCCGTCTTTTCAGTCTTTGCTTTTTGATAAATTTAATAAGTTTAAAAGCTTTGCTCCAAAAGATGGGAACATTCATTTTGTTCGGGAAAAAATCAAGGAATTGATGCTTGTTGGGCCCGCTTCATCTCTTTTAACCGATGCTGAAAAAATACATTTGGTTAGGACATATTTATATGATGCTTTGAATGCAAATACAACAAAGGAAGCCATTGCTTTTATGGATATATATTTTAGTAATTTATTGAAATTTACCAAATCAAATAAAAGTAATTTTACACAGTATGTGTCGGATGATAGCCGTATTATTTATAATGCGTTTTTAGCTCATTCCGAGTTTTATAAAAAGAGTTATTTTGACACCAAATCCGAGCTTGAAAAAGCGCTTATTCTTGTTATCGAGGATGCTTCAAAAAGATCTGATATTGAACAAAAAATAATTGGTGAAAAGCTTGAATTATTGCGAAAGCTTAAAGAGTTTGTTGTTCAGGATAAAATTCCGACTCGTGATGCCTTCGTGATTGCGGATTTTCTTAAAAATGATGCGAATGTTTATATAAGTTCTTTGCCTGATGAATATAAAAAGAATTTTACATCTGAATTGGATAAATATTCTGCTTTTATAGCGTTTTTGAATGATAAGCGCTATGAGTCTTCTGTTTATGGAGTAACAGCCGGAGATAGATTTATTTCTTATATTAATTCCGAGAGGGACAAAAAGCAGCTTGATAGTTTCCAAAAATCGATTTTGGGTGAGAAAAGCGTTGCTGACGTTGATCAGGAAAATATTGATGAGGTTAAGAAAAATGTTTCAAAAAAACTTGAACTTTATAATATTAAAGTTGAGGAATTTGGCGATGTATCCGGTAAATATATATTTATTAATAAAGCGGTTTTGGATAACGTCCCATTTTCTGCGAAATACGATATGGACTACAACATGATGTCTAACGTTGTTATTGATGGCGATAAGGAATATCCTTTCGGGATTAAGCCTGAAAAATTGAATATTATTATTAATATGGATGATGGCAAGAAGGACTCTTTATTGTCTGGTCAAGCCACTACTCCTGAAGCCGAAAATAACAAACAAAGCGCTCTTGAGGAAGAAGTTAAAAAGCTCGTTGTTAGTAAGCTTAAGGAGTTTAATTTGAGCCTTTCTTCAAGTCAGGTTACGGTTGTTAGTTTGACTGATAAGTCTTTTACGATTTCCAATTTGGAAATTATCGATAAGAAACAGAAAATTTTAATTAATTTTAGTTTAAAAGATCCTTTTACCGAGGCTTCAAACATCGAAATTAAAACAGCTGATGGGGTTATGCCTCTTGGTGAAGATAAAAAAGTATTGCTTCAAAATGTTGCTCCAACGGTTATTGAATTTTATAATAAGGCTTTCTATAACAAGGTGGATAAGTTTGTAGAGGAAACTCAAAAGAAATAACTAGATTCAATATGAGTCGATCGGACATGGACATTCCTGCTCTTGTTGAGGCCGTTAAAAACTTACCAAAAGTTGATGCTATTGATGTTAACGATCATGATTATGGTCCGTATTTTGGTAATAATTTTTATTTATTGTTTTTGATTTTACTTTTTCCCGAGAAGTACGGTTATGATAGGTTTTATATAAGGGAGGCTAAAAAGCGCTGGGGCGAAAAATGGAATAATTTTATCGTAGATAATAAAGATTTATTTGTTAATTTAAAGTCTGCTTTAGCTGATTTTGAAATTTATAAAGAATTGACTATATTGATGAGAGAAGATCGTGTTATGTTTGAATCTATTGTTCGTGATTTTGGCCCTTTGGGGATGTGTGCCATTGAAGTTCCAATCGTTAAGAAAATGAACGTTATTTTAAGAGAAATTTTTGATAAAATGAAAGCTGCCGGCATGGACCCTGAATATTTTTGCACTCCCGGCACATATTAGTTTAAATTTTGTCATTTATTTGTCATTTGGGACAATTTTGATTTTGTAATTTAATCGTGCTATATTCGTTTCGTCTTATTCAACTAAACGCATTTTTAAATATGGCGGATAATACTCAAACTTCATCAAGTTATGGCGCAGATCAAATTCAGGTTTTGGAAGGGCTTGCTGCGGTTAGAAAGAGGCCCGGAATGTACATTGGAACTACTGATGTTGCCGGTTTGCATCACTTGATTTGGGAGGTTGTTGATAACTCTATCGATGAAGCAATGGCCGGACATTGTAAAAATATTACAGTTATTATGATGAAGGATGGCGGCATTTCTGTTGAGGATGATGGACGCGGCATTCCTGTTGGAATTCAGAAACAAACCGGAAAATCGGCTCTTGAAACGGTTTTAACCATTCTTCACGCAGGTGGAAAATTTGGAGATGGTGGATATAAGATTTCCGGTGGTCTTCATGGAGTTGGAGTTTCTGTTGTTAATGCTCTTTCCACAAAGCTTATGGCTGAAGTTTGGACAGATGGCGGGTATTATAAGCAAGAATATAAGATAGGTGAGCCTAAAAGTGATATTCAAAAAATTGGGAAAACGGATAAAAGAGGAACGAAAATTACTTTTTACGCTGATCCTACAATATTTAAAACAACGGAATATGATTATGCGACGGTTTTGAATAGAATGAGACAGCAAGCTTATTTAACAAAAGGCGTGACAATTAACGTAACTGATGAGCATACTGATAAAAGGTACAGATTTTATTTTGAAGGAGGGATCAGCTCATACGTTCATCATTTGAACCAGAATAAGGAAACTCTTGGCGAAATTGTTCATATTGAAAAAGAAGCACCGGAAGGGTTGATTGATGTTGCTCTTCAATATACACAGACTTTTAATGAACACGTTTTTACATTTGCCAATACAATTAATACGCCTGAAGGTGGAATGCATTTAACGGGTTTTAGGTCCGCACTTACTCGAACTTTAAATAATTATGCTCGTAAAAATGAGATTCTTAAGGAAAAAGATGAAAATTTAACTTCTGATGATGTTCGTGAGGGTTTGACCGCGATTATTTCCGTTAAAATTCCTGATCCTCAGTTTGAAGGTCAAACAAAAAGTAAGCTTGGTAATGCGGAAGTCAGAACTGCTGTTGAGGCCGCATTTGGAGAGGCGTTTGAAATGTATTTGGATGAGCATCCTTCAGAAGGAAGGCTTATTCTTGGAAAATGTATTTTAGCTGTTCGTGCAAGACTTGCAGCTCGTGCCGCGCGCGATAGCGTTCTTAGAAAAGGCGTTCTTGAAGGTATGATGTTGCCTGGAAAATTGGCAGACTGTTCTTCGAAGGATTCAAAGAATTCTGAAATATTCATAGTTGAGGGTGATTCCGCTGGTGGTTCTGCAAAGCAAGGTAGAAATAGAGAATTTCAAGCTATTTTGCCACTTCGCGGTAAAATTTTGAACGTTGAGCAGGCAAGATTAGATAAGATTATTGCGAATGCTGAAATTAAGGCACTTATTATTGCACTTGGTACAGGAGTTGGTGAAACAATGGATGTTACAAAATTACGTTATGACAAAATCGTGATCATGACTGATGCCGATGTCGATGGTGCTCATATCCGAACACTTCTTTTGACGTTATTTTATCGTCACTTTGCGCCATTGGTTGAACAAGGTCATATTTATATTGCTCAACCGCCGCTTTACAAGCTTGCGTCGGGAAAAACAACTCAATACGCTTATAACGATGAGGAAAAAGAAAGAATTCTTCAAGGTTTTACTCCTGGTCAAAAAGTTTCTATCCAACGTTACAAAGGTCTTGGAGAAATGAACCCTGAACAACTTTGGGAAACTACAATGGATCCCGTAAGACGTATGATGCTTCAGGTTAAAATTGATGATGCTGAAAGAGCAGAGGTTGTTTTTGATACATTGATGGGCGCTGAAGTTATGCCAAGAAAGAAATTTATTCAGGCTCATGCTAAAAAAGTGAAAAATCTTGATATTTAACATTTGATTGATTTGTTCGATATCGATGATATAATCTCATTTGCTGAAAAGCTAAAATTAATACTTAAAAAATTAAAGGAGGTGAATATACATGGAAATTAAAGTTTTGAAAAATTCGAAGGAATCCACGGAAAGGCTTATCGCCAGATTTACAAAAAAAGTTCACAGAAGCCGCATTTTAATTGATTTGAAAAGCAAAAGATATTGGCACAAGCCAAAGTCTAGAAGACTTGTTAGAAAATCTGCAATCATGCGCGAACATTATAGAAAACAAAAAGAGAACGTGAAGTTTTATTAGCGATAAAAATCAAAATTAAGGCCTCTGTTTTCGGAGGCCTTTTTCTTTTATGACTATTTCGGAGACATTAAAATTTGGTAAAAATAAACTTTTTGGGCGTGAAAACGCTTATTTAGAAGCGGAAATTTTGCTTATGCATGTTCTTTCTCAGACCCGTGAATTTTTATTTAAAAACCCTTCGATTGAGGTTGGTTATTTTAAGATGCTGAAATTCAGAAAACTTTTGCATACAGTAAGTAGAGGATTTCCGATTGCTTATATCATTAATAAAAAGGAGTTTTTTGGTAGAGAATTTTATGTGAACGAAAATGTTTTGATTCCGCGTCCCGAAACTGAATTTCTCGTTGAGAATACGATTGATATTTTGCATCGATATTTTGCTTATAAAAAAGCTGTTGTGGCTGATATTGGTTCTGGGAGTGGGTGTATAGGGATTAGCGTTGCTTTAAATTGTAAGGATGTTTTTGTGAAATTCGTGGATATTTCAAGAAAGGCTTTGAAGGTTGCGAATAAAAATGCTGATAAATATGAAATCTCTAATAGGGCGGAATTTATTAAGGGATCGTTATTGAACAAATTATTTGAACAAAAGGTTGATGTTATGGTGGTAAATTTGCCATATATTGGAACTGAAAAATATAATTCAATCGATGAAAACGTGAAAAAATATGAACCGCATTCTGCGCTTTATTCAGGCAAAGATGGCTTGGATTTGTATCGAGAATTTTTTGAGCAATTGTCGAAAATGAAGAACTCTCCAAAGTTTGTTCTTGGTGAGTTTGGTTTTGGGCAGGGGAGCGAGATTTTGGCTATTTCGAACAAATTTTTTGTTCAAAAACCGATTTTTAAAAAAGACTATGCCGGGATTGAAAGAATGTTTATACTTACTTTATAAATAATATATGGATTTAAAAACTAAACTTCAAAAATTAGAGGCTGAATATAAGGTTTTACAGAGTGAATTATCGAGTCCTGATATTTCAAATAACGTGCAGAGAATGAAGGAAATTGGGCTTCGCTTGAAACAGTTGGAACCGGCTATGAATTTGTATCAAGAATTGTTGCAAGCTGAGGCGGAAGTTGCTGAAGCAAATTCAATTTTATCTTCAAATTCCGAAAAAGACTTTAAAGATTTAGCTGAAGAGCAATTATCTTCTGCTCAGACAAAGTTGAACAAATTATTTGAACAGATAAAAGTTGAATTGCTTCCAAAAGATCCAAATGATGATAAAAACTGTATCGTTGAACTTAGAGCTGGAGTTGGCGGTGAAGAAGCTGCACTTTTTGCTGCGAATCTTGGGAGAATGTATATGAGATGGGCTGATAACCATAACTATAAAACTGAGATTTTAAGTGGTTCTGAAGCTACGGCTGGAGGTTCTAAGGAATTGATTTTTAAAATTATTGGAGACGGTGTTTATGGAAAGATGAAATATGAAAGTGGGGTCCATCGTGTTCAAAGAATTCCAACGACTGAGGCGCAAGGTAGAATCCACACTTCAACTGCGACTGTTGCGGTTTTGCCTGAAGTTGAGGAAGTTGATTTAAAAATTGAGGATAAAGATTTGCGTATTGATGTTTATCGATCGTCCGGAGCAGGTGGGCAAAGCGTTAATACGACTGATTCTGCGGTGCGTATTACGCATATTCCAACCGGAGTTGTTGTGGCGTGCCAAGATGAGCGAAGTCAGCTTAAAAACAAGAGTAAGGCAATGTCGATTTTGCGTTCAAGGTTATATGCATATGAGGAAGAAAAGCGTATGAAAGAAATTGGTGCGCAGAGAGCAATTCAAATTGGGACAGGGGATAGGTCTGAGAAGATTCGCACATATAATTTTCCACAGGATCGTGTTACTGATCATCGAATCAAGGTGAGTTTTAATAATTTACCTTCAATTATGGAAGGCAGTATTGATGAGATGATTGAGGCGTTGATTGTGAATGATCAGGCGGCAAAGTTGAGCGTTGAGAAGGATTAATTTATGAAGTGGCAGCCGAGGGATTTTTTGCGAAGTAAGGCTGATTCTGTGATTATTTGGCTTACGAGAATCATGTTTTTTGTTTCTGCAATTTTTATATTGGTTTCGTTTTTTGGTAAAAGATTTTCAAGTTCGTTGAGTTCTTTGAGGTTTTCTTTTAACTGTTTCGTTGTGCGGAGAATGCCGGCGTTTTGCCACATAAGAAATTGAATTTTTTCTTTTATTTTGCCCATTTTTGAGCTTTCGACGGTATTTGATTTTGCGATTTTTGGTGTAATGATTTTTATGGATTTGATGGCGCTAGTTTTGTGCAGATTTTCTATCTGCTTTGTAATTTGTTCGCTAAAAACCATTGCTTCAAGAAGTGAATTTGAAGCGAGTCTGTTTGCGCCGTGTACGCCCGTGCAAGTCATTTCTCCGAATGTATAAAGATTTTTGATTCCCGGTGAACAATTCAAATTTACTTTTATTCCGCCACAAAGATAATGCGCCGCGGGAGTTACTGGAATTTTGTTTTTTGTTAAATCGAGGTTGTAACTTTTCCTTAAAGTTGAATAAATTTTTGGAAAACGTTTACGAATAAAGTCCGGTTTTTCATGAGATATATCAAGAAAAACAGATCCTGATTTTTGTTGTGCATAAATTTCACGAGCTACGATATCGCGAGGCGCAAGTTCGGCAAGCTTGTGTGCTTTTTGCATGAATCTTTCACCTTTTGAATTGATTAAAATTGCGCCTTCACCGCGAAGAGATTCTGAAAGTAAAAATAAAGGTTTGCGTGGTATTGCGAGAGCGGTTGGGTGAAATTGAATGAACTCCATGTCTTCAGCTTTTGCGCCTGCGCGTAGGCCCATTGCAATGCCGTCTCCGGTTGAGATTTCCGGGTTGGTTGTGTATTTATAAACTTGGCCGGTTCCGCCTGTTGCAAGGATCACTGCGCGAGCGAAAATGTTTTCAATTTTATTGTTTCGAATTATTTGAATTCCGTAGCAGGTTTTGTTTTCAGTTATTAAATCGAGTGCGAATGCGTTTTCGAAAATCGCGATTTTTTTATTTTGTTTTACGGCTTGTATGAGCGTTTTTTCGATTTCCGCGCCCGTGTGGTCGCCCGCATATGCGATTCTGTATTCCGAATGTCCGCCTTCACGAGTTAAAGATAAATTGCTTACATTTTGCGGATTTTTTATTTCAAAATGTACGCCGATTTGCATGAGTTTTTTAATTGCTTTTGGGCCATTTTTAACCATAAATTCAACTGCGCGTTTATTGTTGTGAAAGCATCCTGCCGTCATCGTATCTTCCACGTGTTTTTTGAAATTATCGGTTTTGTTTAAAACTGCGGCAATTCCGCCTTGTGCAAAATTGGTGTTGGAATTGATTAAGCGTTTTTTTGTGATAATTAAAACTTTGCCGAATTTTGAGGCGTTTAAGGCTGAGTTTAGACCTGCAATTCCTGAGCCGACGATGATGAAGTCAAATTTCATGCTTGAATTATATCATGGTATAATTTTGCTATGTTTATCGATACGCACGCACATTTAACTTTTCCTGAATTTGAGCCTGATTTGGAGCAGGTGATTGATCGTGCAAAGAAGGCCGGAGTTGAGAAAATCATCAATATTGGGTGTGATCTAAAAAGTTGTTCAGGCGTGCTTGAATTAAGTGCTAAATATGGCTTTATGTACTCAGCTTTGGGTATGCATCCGTATGAGGCGAAATTGGTAGATGAGGCGCTTATGAGCAAATTTTTTGAACAAGCGCAGACGGATAAAAAACAAGGTAAAAAAATTGTTGCGATTGGCGAAATTGGATTGGACTATTTTAAAGCGCAAATCTCGCACGAAGAGCAGATTCGGGCATTTAAGCTTCAGCTTGAATTGGCCAAAAACTTGGATTTGCCTGTTATTATTCATGCCCGCGAATCGGAAACTGATGTTCTTCAAGTTTTGCAGGATTTTAAGGGTTTGCGATTTGTTTTTCATTGTTATACGGGCAATGTTGATTTTGCAAATCAGATTTGGGAAAGAGGAGGAACGACGTCTTTTACAGGTATTTCGACTTATCCAAAGGCGCAAAACGTGCGTGATACGATTTTTGCGGCGCCTATTGATCGAATTATGATTGAGACGGATTGTCCATTTTTGGCTCCACAAGCTTTTCGTGGACAGAGAAATGAGCCTGCTTTCGCAGTTGAAGTTGCGAAAGAGATTCAAAAGATAAAGGGCTTAGATATGCTAACTTTGGAGGCACGGTTGCAGAAGAATTCGGAAGAGTTTTTTAGTATTTAGGGCTATTAAAATAGGACTTGACAGATTCTATATCGTGTGTTATTGTAGTATCCAATATTAATTTAACAAAAAATATTATGAGTAAATTAGGAACAGCATTAATTGTAGCAGGTTTAAGCTTAGGAGCACTTACGGTTGGTACCAGTGAAGCGAAAGCTGCTAATGATTCCGGAAGACAAACAGCGGAAAGTTCCGAGCAGCAAGCCAATGTCATTTCAGGTAAATCGGCTGATACAGCTAATCTGGCCGGTAAGGCTTTGGGGGTTGCTTTTTTTGCAGCAATGGCGCTTGCATCTTGTGCAGGAGCGGCTCTTCCTTTACGTAAAACAGCGGAAAGTGATGACGGATTGGCAGAAGCAGAAGCGGCATTAGGAGGCGAAACAGAAGAAGATATGGGCAATAGAGGGTAAGTAAGGCGGAGATTAAGAATAATATTTTGTAATCTAATAATAAAATTATGCCTGACTATGTTCCAGATATTCTTGACGTTGTCGACGAAGATGATCATGTTATTGGTTTTGCTGATTATGATAGTGTCCATGCAAGAGGCCTTAGGCATAGAAGTGTGAACGTTCTTGTTTTCAAGGATGAAACTTTAACCGAATTGCTTTTAGTTCAGAGATCATTAACGCAAAAGGTTAGCAAGGGCTTGCTTTCCGTGTCCGTTGGCGGTCATTTAGACAAAGGAGAATCTTATATTGATGCGGCTAGACGTGAGTTTAGAGAAGAGTTACTTGCGAATTTGCAAGAGATGCCTGCGGACGTGGATTTCATTGAAATTGCTAGATATCAAAACAATTCACGTCCTACGAATCAGGAGAATACGGCTTTATATAGCGTTGTATATTCCGGCCCTTTTGTTTTTGATTCAGAGGAAGTTGAAAGAGCAGATTGGGCGAATTTAAACGATGTCCTTGTTGATGCTTGGGCACATCCCGAAAAATATACAAAAACTTTTATTGGAGCTTTGAGTCGCTTTGTTCAGAGTTTAACTCGTGAATAATCTCATTGCATCCCTAATCATTTTCACCTGAATTACTTCAGCTTTTGAAGAAATTATTTCTTTTGTTTGAGAAATTATTATTTGTTTGAAGCCCAGTTTTTCGGCTTCCATAACGCGACGAGCGAGTTGGGCTATTGGACGGGTTTCGCCGGTTAAGCCGACTTCGCCGATTGCGCATAAATCATGCGGGATTGGGATTTTTTTGATTGATGAGACGATTGCGAGAAGGATTGCCAAGTCTGCAGCAGGATCTGTTAAACGCAACCCGCCGGCAATGTTTATGAATACGTCTTGGCTTTGAAGCTTGATGTTTGCGTGTTTTTCCAAAACTGCGATTAGCATTTGAAGTCGATTCAAATCAAAGCCGTTTGCCGTGCGCTTTGGATAGCCGAAATTTGAATAATTTGTGAGTGCTTGGACTTCAATTAAAAATGGTCGAGTTCCTTCGATTGCGACGGTGACGACTGTTCCGGAAGATTCAGAGTTTCTATTATCAATAAATATTGAAGATGGATTTTTTACTTCTTTTAAGCCACTTTCCGCCATTTCAAAAATACCGACTTCATTTGTTGAACCAAAGCGATTTTTTGTTCCACGGAAAATGCGGAGATTTTGGTAGCGTTCGCCTTCGATGTAAATAACGGCATCCACAACGTGTTCGAGGGTTTTTGGGCCCGCAAGTGCGCCGTCTTTTACAACGTGTCCGATTATGAAAATTGGGATTTTATATGTTTTTGCAAAACTTATTATTGCCTCTGCGCAGAGCTTGATTTGATTGCTGGAACCTGCGGTTGATGGCACATTTTCGCTTGAGATCGTTTGAATAGAATCAATTATTGCAAAATCCGGCTTTTCGGCTTCCAAAGTGCCTAAAACTTCTTCTAAGCTGTTTGTGGAAATCATTTGGATATTTTCGGATGTGATGCCAAGTCTTTGCGCTCGCATGGAGATTTGGTCTAGACCTTCTTCTCCGGAAATATAAAGAACGTTTTTATTTTGACGCGCGATTGTTTCGCATATTTGAAGGGTGATTGTTGATTTGCCAATTCCGGGTTCACCGCTGAGTAAAGTGACGCTTCCGGAAACGATTCCGCCGCCAAGAACGCGATCGAGTTCTTCGATGTTTGTTGGAATTTTTGAATAAGCTTTTGATATTGACGAGAGCTTTCTTGGCGCGATTGCTTTAAGTCCTGCGGTTTTTTTTGGCGTGCCGGTCATTACAGTTTCTTCTTTAAACGTGTTCCATTTGTCGCAATTTGAACATTTGCCAACCCATTTATTGGATTGATATCCGCAATTTTCGCAAATGAATAATGTTTTTGTTTTCATAAATATTAATTGGCGTTCAAGACTTTATCATAGATTATTTCAGTTTTTTTAGCCATAGTTTTGGCGTTAAATTTTTCATAAACTTTTTCTAAACCAGATTGTACAAATTTTTTGTTCAACTCCTCGTTTTCAAGGAGGGCTTTTATTGCATTTGTAAGCGCGCCTACGTCTTTTGGTGGTACAAGTAAGCCATTTTTGTTATTTTCGATGATTTCCGGAATTCCGCCGGAATTTGTTGCGATTATTGGTAATTTTGCGAGCGTTGCTTCGAGCAAGACGAGTCCAAAAGCCTCATGAAGAGAGGGGAGGACGAACAGGTTCGCGGAAGCCATTAGTTCCGGAATATCATTTCTCCAACCAAGAAGCTTTACTTGCTCTGAAACGTCTAATTTTTGCGTTAATTCTTGAAGTTCTTGTTTTTGCGGCCCTTCGCCGACGATTTGTAATTGTAGGTTTTTATCGTTAATTTGAGCGAAAGCTTCGATTAAATATTTTAAACCTTTGCGTGGATGTAAAGCCGCGACTGTTAGGATTATTTTTGGATTATTTTGGTCGTAATGATTTTGAGCGTGTGCAATTTTTTCTTCAAATTTCGCAATATCGATTCCATTATGCACAACTGAAATTTTGTTTGCTACATGCGGATAAAGTGTAGTTAATAATTTTTTATTTTCTTCTGAAATTGCGATTATTTCTGAAACATTTTTTAGCAGCCATTTTTTGAATGCGGTTTTGAAAGGTGAAATTTCGCCAGGATCGTGTTCCGTAATAATAAGTGGGATTTTGCATGATTTGCTGGCTAAATAAGCATATCTGCATGATGCGGGATTCCAAACGTGTGCGTGAAGAACTTTGATTTTATTTTCGCGAATTATTTTTTTGAGCTGAAAATAGTGACGCGGATCGTGCTTGTGAATTACGTTTAATCTGAATATTTTTGAACCGGTTTTTTCAAATTTATCCGCAAGGTCGTCAACTGATTTTGCTTTTGCACAAGCCAAAAATAGGTTGTATTTTTGTTTATCTAAAAACTTGGCAAGAATTGTCATTTGTCTTTCGGCGCCGCCGCAAATCGGCGTGTCTGTATAAAATAAAATGTTTTTTGGCATAAATGTTTGTTCATGTGCATTTTAGCAAAAAATACGTCGCTAAGTTTATCTTGGCTTGATTAAATTTAGAAAGTGGGTATAATAAAAATCTGTAATAAAATAATTATGGATGAAAGACGTGCGTGCGGACAAGTGTTGAGCGACGATAGAGACTGCAGCCCGGTTGACGTTAAAGCTGTTATTGGTCGCGATGAAGAGCTTTTTCGGGCTTGGGCGATTAAAGAATTGATGTTTATTAGTGGTCCCGGTAGTTATGATTATGAATTGGCTTGTGAGGTGTGTCGTGGAACCCAGCGTGGTTTTGGATTCCTTGCGCTTTGTCGTAAGTCGAAAGATATAGCAACGTTAAAATATGCTGTTTTGGCCCAATCTATCATTGAAAAATTACGCGCTTTATCAAAAGAGAAATGTATATTTCTTGGAGCCGACGAATATGATCCTATCTATTTAATTAATGAGATTTTGAACGGTACGGAGTTTGGACGACAATTTGTTATTTTTTGTGGCAGGTCTCCCGTTGAATCAAGAGTTGTGGATAAACCTGAATATGCTGTGTTGAATTTATTAAAATCTTTGGCTTCAGGGTTTTCTAAGGTGGTTCGCAGAGTATTTTAAATTTCGTGCGCACAAAGAAAACTTAGCTAGCAACCTCTTCAATGGCTGTTACTTGAGGGTAATTGTCGCGTTCTTCTTCGGCGATAAATATTAAAAATGTATCAAATGCTTTTCTGAATGCGTCGATTGTTAATTCAACAGCCTTTCCTTCTCTAGCTTGCATTTCAACCCATCCATCCCAAATTGCTTGAGCCGTTGGATCTGTTTTTGTGTCAAACGTAACGCTTCTAGTAGTTCCTGGCATCGGTTTAACATTTCTTATCTTACCTTTACCCGCAAACATGTACACATCTGTTTCTATTTTTAATTTCATTCTGTAATCGTTCGAATTTATAGCGTGATGGTAATATTATACTTATATTGCGAAAGTTGTCAAGTTTTAAGTTTGTGTTAAAATTAAGCCTTTTTGCAATAGGGTTCTGCTGGCTTTTATATTATGTGTATGCCCTAAGATGGAGTTTTGTGTGCACAAGGGAAATGCTGAAAAATCTTAAAATAAGTCTCGCGTTTGCTCGACTAATTTTTTCGATTTTTCTCCTTCGCTTCGAATACGCTAAATGCGCGTATCCTGCGCTACGGATCGCATTTCTCGCATGTATTTGGTGGGTCGGGCGGGGATCGGACCCGCGACCTTGCGCTTAAGAGGCGCTTGCTCTACCGACTGAGCTACCGGCCCGCGAATAAAAAACTAACATTTTATTAATTTACTTGCAAGGTTTGTTATAATGATTTTATGAAAATACATGTAATTCCAATTTGCGATGTTAATGAAAGACAACGTATGCGCTTGAAAAAACTGGGTGATGTTAAATTTTTTAAAAAAACGATTAGCAGAGATCCGGATTTTTTAAAAAAATGTATTGGTGCTGATATTTTGATGATGACGCCGCGTCCGCCAATTGATGTGGTTCCTTATTTGAAAAAATGTAAATTTATTTCAGTTTTGGCGACAGGTTTTGATGGAATAAATATTAAACTTGCGAAAGAGAAGGGGATTCTGGTTGGCAATGTTCCGGCATATGCGACACATTCGGTTGTTGAACATATTTTTGCGCTTATCCTAGGTCTTTCTCGTAATATTAAAAGTTCTGAAAAAATAGTTCGAAATGGAAAATGGAATACTGAATTAATGGTTGTTTCCATGGGTTTGCACGGCAGAACTCTTGGCGTTTTTGGATTTGGCAAAATTGGGCAAATGGTTGCTGATATCGCAAAAACCTTTGGTATGCGAGTTATTGCTTATACGAAAAATGTGAAGAATGTTGCATCCGATATAGACTTTGTTAGTTTTGATAAATTTCTTGCAGATAGCGATGTTATTGTTTTGGCGTCACCGTTGAACGAAGAGACGTATCATAAATTTGGTGAAAAAGAATTTGCTGCAATGAAAAAACAACCGATTTTTATAAATACTGCTCGTGGTGCTATTGTTGACGAGAAAGCCTTAATCAAGGCTTTAAAAAATAAATGGATTTTTGGAGCTGGTCTTGATGTTTTTGAAAAAGAGCCTGTTGAAAGATCTCCGTTTGCGAAATTTGATAATGTTATTTTGAGTCCGCACGTTGCTTGGGGTTCGGATACAGCTGCTTCTAATTTGGTTGACGTGGCAATTGATAATATTGAGGTATTTTTGAATGGTACGCCAAAAAATATTGTGAATTTTTGAAATTAATATAAAATAGGTTTTAGTTCTCACTTATTCGCCGGGGTGGTGGAATGGCAGACACGAGAGACTTAAAATCTCTTACTTCGTAAGAGGTGTGCGGGTTCAAGTCCCGCCCCCGGCACCACAGAGCAATAGCGAAGCGATTGCTCTTTTTATAACATTTGCCAAAAACCTTGTTTTAAAGTAAAACATACTTTCTATTTGCGTCCACCGTAATAATTTGACGAAACTCTATAGGTTTGATAAATTGATATGATTTGCAAAAGTCAAAAACAAAAAGAAAAACAAAGTTCATTAAAAAGTAAGGGTTAAAAAATAGTAAGCAGAGTAAGATGTGGGAGAAAAATCGATGGGCTAGAATGGCGCCATCCGCGCTACCCCCGAATCTTTTTTCTCTCATTCTGTCTTTGCTTTAGTGCTGGCCTCTCGTAGGCTACCCCGCACA
>JBAYGM010000007.1:0-15487 GCA_041666705.1 Candidatus Altimarinota bacterium
CCTCCTTGAAAGTACTAAAAAGAGCATGAATAAAGGCAAAATACTGTCAGTTGCATTGCCGGAAATGATGCCTACGCCGGTGAAATATATTTATCAACTTTGGATGAAAACAGCTTCTCCTTTGAGCGAAGATATCTATAAAAAAGTTTCGGCATATGCGGATCAGATTGCGGTTATGGCTTATGAAAACAGTATAAAAAGCCCATGGGTTTATAAATATTTTATAAAAAATGAAACCATTTGGTTAACACGTGAAATTCCGGATGATAAAAAAATTCTAATTGGGATTCCTTCTTATGAAAAAGGAACGGATGCAAACGGCGTAAAAAGTTTTTATCCTGAAGTGGAAAATATAGAAAATGGACTAGTCGGAGTTATAAACGGGCTTAATAATTCAAGGAGCAAGGTGAATTCATTTTTGGGTGTCGCGATTTATTTGAATAAAGAAACGAGCGATAAGGAATGGGAGGCGTATGATAGATTGTGGGTGAAATAATATAACTAAAAGCGCTTAAAATATGCTTAAACTGGATTTTTTCAACAAAACAAAGGAAAGTGTTTCGGGAAAAGTGTTCGAACGTGCAATATCAGCCGCTGAAAAAGTTATCGGTGATAAAATTGAGCACGGCACGGGGTTTAAAGACGCTTCAATTGGCCTTATTTTTATAAACGATCAGGAGATGCACGGAATGAATTTTTCACATAGGAATATGGATAAGCCGACAGATGTTTTATCTTTTAGCTATCTGGAAAAGGCACAGTTTCCATATGAGCTTGGAATAGATGAATTTATAGATAGCGTTGGAGAGATTTTTATTTCAGTCGATACGGTAAAGAGGCAGGCAAAAGAGCAAAAACATAGTTTTGAAGATGAAATTGTTACGCTTTTTATACATGGTTTATTGCATATTTTTGGGTATGACCATGAGCGCAGTTTAGCCGAAGAAAAGTTGACTGAAAAATTAACACTGGAAATTAAAAAAGAATATGATAAAATAAGCCGCGCAGGTAAGTAAACATCGTCGGGGTGTAGCGCAGTTGGCTAGCGCGTCTGCTTTGGGAGCAGAAGGCCCACAGTTCAAGTCTGTGCACCCCGACCAAACTATGAAAGATCCATTATTAGAACTCAATAAATTATTAACGGCTTTGCCAAAGTCGTGTCTAGTTTACGTTATGGGAGGATTAGCCCTTGATGGTACCTGCGGTAGTATTTCTCGAAAACATGACGACGCTGATTTAATATGCTGGCGAAAAGACGTGGGTATCGTTCAAGAAGCCGTAAGGAATATCGGGTACGAAATCGAGGTGAATACATTCCCTGACGAGCCAAATCTTCCTTATAGATTTGAGACTACAGATGAAGATCATATGGTAAGTTTTAATATTATAGATGAAGCGCCAAATGACTCTTTCGTGATGTCTTTTTATCATTTTCCAAAACAAGTTTTCCAAAAAAAGCTTCTTGGTCCAATCAGCGTTTCACTTGATGGAATAGGCTTTTCGGCGGTTAGTCATGAGCTGCTGGATAAATTAAATAAAAATGCAGGTAAATATCTCAATGACCTTAAAGAGCGCGACCCGGATTTATATAACAGGTTAGGTTACAAGATTGATAATTATAATCACGATCGTAAGCTTCTCGATCAGTTAGCTAAAAAGTAAACCCTATTGCAACAAAGCTTATTCGAATCTAGTATTTGTTTTGTATGGAAAAATTTCATTCAGAATTCATTGGAGTCCCAATTTTAAGCGAAAGTGAGCGCGCACTTGTTGGCGTGGTCGCGGATTTTATTATAGACCCAAATAACGGCAGAATTGAAGGCATCGCAACGGACAATGGATTTAAAAAAGTCATTCCCGCGATCGATATATTAAAATTATCAATACCGGTAATGATTTCTGAAATGGACGCAATCAGCGATATGGAAGACATTATAAAAATTAAAAACATCCTTTCGGAAAATAAAAAAATAATTGGGAATAAGGTTTTTACAAAGTCCGGTATATTTGTCGGAAAGGTTTATGATTACGCGATAAATCTTGGTAATATGCATATGACGAAGCTAGCCATTGCAAAGTCGTTTCTAGGACTTTTTCATATAAATGAGGTACTTTTGCCAACTTCTGAAATAATCGAGATTACGCCTGAAAAAATCATCATAAATGACATTATGGAGCGTAGAAAGGTGAAAAACAACAACGTCGCAGCTATAAAAGAAAAATCTTATTGCCCGGCTGAATAAAGAGAGAGCCCAATCAAACAATAAAAAACCCCGCCCAATTTCTTGAGCGGGGTCAAATTTCGAATTCAACTCGATCTATTATTGAGTTACGCCACCAACTCCTGATGAACCTGTACCGGCCTGAAGAACGGTTGATACGATTGCATATGAGAGGATGACGATGATAAGACCGACAACTGCGTACATAATGATTTTTTTTGCGCTATCGACTTTACCTTGTTCACCTGCTGCGGTGACATAAGTGATACCTCCAAAGATGATCATGGCAACAGCGATAAGACCCAAGAATCCAAGGACATAGTTGATAATACGGATTGCGAGGACACGAAGATCGCCTGTTCCACCGGTTGATCCGGCTACAACACCAGGTTGATCGCTTGGATTTAGCATTTGAGCAAATGCTATTGGCAGGTGGCTTGCCAAGACTAGACCGACAGTCATTACTAAGCCGACGAGTGCGACTTGTTTGAGAGTTTTTGTCATATTTATAAATTTTTAATTTTAAACTTTCTCAATTATAAGATATGACAATAAATAATGCAACTATCTTATTGTGCGTTTTTTAAAAAAGTATAAACAGGAACATTGAAAGTGCCATTTACTGAATTCGCGAGCACTTCGTCTTTTGGTATTTCAGCAGGACTTAAAACAAAAATTTCAACAGTTCTTTTCATTTTTGTTGTGACTCTAAGCTTGATATATGATACGCCATCTATGTCGAAATCTTTATCAACAAGCTCAAACGTTCCATTTATTCTTCTAAAATCAATTTTTCCGGTTGCGACAACTTTTCCATCATCGGTATATCCAAAGTGTACAATAGCTGTATCGATTTGTTTGAATTCTGGTGCGTTTTCATCAGCTTCAGGGGCGGCAACTGCTTGTTGTTCAGGAGCAGGTTTCTTAGTGGCGGAAGTTGTTACACCGGGCAGAATTGGAGCAAGCGAAGATAAATCTCCACCTTCTTTATCAGCTCCGGCTTTTAAAGTATCATTAAGTATTCCAGCGGCTTCATGCGCAGCGGCTTTTTCTTCATCGTTTTCTCCAACGCTTTTAATCCATGCGCTAAATTCATTAATCATTCTATCAGCAGGCTTTATGAACCTTTCAGACATGCCATCCCCTATTGTTGATAAAACGTTTTCTGTTTCATCTTGATGTGTGGCAACAGCGGTTGCAAGCAAAGCAAGTAAGCCAATAATAGCAGTTAATCCAATCAATCCTTTGCGTGGTTTTACAAAAACGTTATCATCAAGATCACGAAGATCATCATCTCTATCCGGCACGTTAACATCAAAGTTTCTAGTTTCCTGATGATCATTAATAGTAAAACCAAAAGCTTCTTCAGCACTTTCAACTTTTTTAAGCGCAGCTCTCTTACTGTCTCCTTCAGACATAAGTTCGGTTAAGAGCCTTGCTTTTGCTATATGACGTTTAGCAGAAACCCCGTTAGAGGCCCTAATATCTCTCATTACATCCTTTCGTAGTTCAGCAACGCCTTTTAACAGTACTTCGTTTTTAGCTCTATCGATTAAACCTCTTGATATACTGACTTGTTCGGGCGCTTCAATTGTGCTTAATAGTGCTTCAGCTTGTGCGATAAGTCCAATTCTTTCAATAACAGAGATGCTGCTTCTTTTGTTGATGGCGGCGATTAGTTTATTTTGGATAGCGTCTTCAGGGAAGACCATGTCAGTGTCGCGACCGTCAAACCAAGCATCGATAGAATAATCTTTAGACGTAAATACGTTGGAGATAACCAGTTTTGATAAACCAAGTAATGCGGCTTTTGCAGAACTTAATTCAGCAGCATCGTTGCCGGAAAAATTAACATCGGTTTCACATTTAGCGATTGCTTCACAAGCATCGTCAGCGGATGAACCGGTACGTAAAGCGTTATGATAGGCGGATTCAACTTGAATAAAATTTTTGACAGAATTCAATTCGCTACCAACGTTACCTGAAAAAGAGATGGCTCGGACAAGTTCTATAAGTCGCAATGCTCTGTTTTTAAGTTCAGGAGAATTAATATCTTTGACTAAGGCGTTCGCCGCATCAAGTTTTTCTCCGATCGAATGTCCGGCATAGAAATCATCAACAGCATTACCAACAATGTCTATGGCGGCAACATATTGCATTCTTGCGAGAGCTCTATCGCTTTCACTCATTTTAGACCCTTCAAATCCACTGTATCCCAACATATCAGATTCATTGAAAACTTGGTCACTCAAGCCAAGATCTTGAAAATATTCAGGCGCTTTATCACTCATATATTTTGTTGTTTAAATTTAATAAGGATATATTTATAGCAAATACCAATAGATTTGTCAAGCCCAGTGATAGATTTAACATATTTGCTATTTTTCAGAAAAAACATGAAGGGGGATGGAGATTTCGGAAGCGTTGCTTTTTGGATCTAAGCTTTTGTATATTGCGCAGAGTTCGCCATTACGAAATGCCGTATCCGTAAATATATAATCTTTAATCGATGGAATGTTGATGGGGTTTTCAGGCGGTAAGAGTTGCGCAGCACTTCGAGAAGCTTCAGCTTGCTTTGCTTTTTCAGCACGAGAGCCCGCAGCTGCAATCGCGATCATTAAAATGCCAATTCCGGCAAGGACAAAAGCGATTCTTTTTCTTGTTAACGCGGATTTTTCATTTATGGCGGACGAAGACGGAGAAGCCCCGATGGATTCTTTTAATCGAACATATCTTTCTTCAAATTCGTTTACTTTCATTAATGCGGCAGCATATTTGGATTTATCCGGGATTTGCGTAGCTATTTCGCGAAGCTTTTTAATTAAATATCCAGACCTTGGAACGTCTTTAGAACTAAAGCATGATTCAAGCGATTGAGAATAAAATTCAAATTCTTTCATATAAATATCTATGATGATATTTGGGTCATTAATTCTTTTTAAAATAGCTTGTCTCTTTTTTTCATTTGAAATTTTAGGGATGAGTTGATCTTGGATATATTTAATATCTTGCGGCAAATTTTCTAAATGTGGAACATAGCCAAGCATCCTATCGATTTGTAGCAAAATAGCATCATCTCTCTCATCCGGAGAAATGTCTTCTTGCTGGGTTGTAGTATCAAAACGTTTTGAATTTAGACGTTTTAGTTCATCAAAAGCAGTATCGTAGATTTGTTGGTCAAGGCGTTCTGTCGCGACCTCAACTCTAATCCTCTCAAGAGCATCAGAGGCTTTCTTGATGTAACTATCAGCCATTTTCAAACTTCCCGGGCTTCTATAATTTAAAGCCGAATAAGCCGCTTTTATATCAAAGTCAAATTCAGCCTTATACTTCATTACAAGAACTGATGGATCATTTAGCATTCCCAAAACTGCTTGTTTTTTATTTGGTTTTGAAATTCCATCAGCAAGCTTAAGAGCGTTATCAAGAACAACAGCAAAAGCGTCCAGATCATGAGTGTCCATTAAAAGTCGATCTATTTCATCGATAATTTCACGATCCGTTTTTGTATTGGCGGGCTCAGACGCGGTAATGCTGAGCGTGTTTTCCGGTAAAGCCGGCAATGTAGGACTTTGTGATCCCATATTTTTAAAATAAGGACCTATTCTAAACGATTTCTATCTCTTCCACAAGCCTAATTTTAAATTTTTTATAGACTTCACTTTTTGCCAAATCAATTAAAGCGAGCATGTCCATTGAAGATGCGTTGCCTTTATTTATGAAAAAGTTTGCATGAATATTTGAAATTTCAGCATTGCCAAGGCGTTTTCCCTTGAGTCCGGCCTTATCAATAAGTTCACCGGCGGAAGTAGCTTTACCTTTATATTTTTTAGTCGGATTCATAAAAATGCATCCGGCGCTAAGTTCATGAGGCTGTGATTTTACTCTTTTTAAAGCCAATTCTTTAACTCGACTAGTCGCAGAAGTTATATCTTTTATGCGTTTTAATTTTAAAATCGCAGAAATCAAAATCAGGGTTTTATATTTTTTTAAAATGCTTTCGCGATATCCAAATTTAAAATCCTTTTTTTGGAAAGTAATGATTTTATTTTTTGTAACATCAAAAATTTTTGCACTTTCAATTTTATCACCAATCCAGCAGGTTTTTATTCCCGCATTTCCACGAACAGCGCCTCCAAAAGTACCCGGAATACCGCTTAAATCTTCAATTCCGACGAGTCTATTTTTTAAAGCCGTACCAACGATAAGCCCCAAATTTGCACCAGATTCAGTGTAGATTTTTTTGCCAACGGCTTTTATTTTATTAAAATTCAATCGAATCACGAGCCCATCAAAGCCATTATCCGAGAATAAAACATTGCTTCCGCCGCCAAGTATAAAATATTTTATTTTATTTTTTATAGCCCAATTTAACGTTTTTTTAAGACCTAAAATGGTTTTTGCTTCATAAAAGTATTTTGCGTTTCCACCAATCTTGAAAGAGCTGAAATTTTTTAAAGAGATATTATTTTTAATATCTTCACACTTGACTTTTTCTAAATTTATCATAAACTATATTCTACTAAAATTTAAATCATAATTGATTATATATGAAATTTGGATCACTTGAAACACCGGAACAAAAAGAGAAAGCGATTAGAAGAGCAATAGATGAGCTTGGATTAAAAAGGATTCCAGGCGATTTAATTGGCGCATTAACGCAAGTTGGTGATATACATTTTTCACATAGTCTTGCCGTGGCTGTTGGTGTAAAACACGTATTGGACGGCATAGGCCAAATTACGGCACCATCGATGGACGGTAAAAGTACTGTAGAGTTGGACAAGGATGCGATCGCAACAGGAGCACTTTTGCATGATATTGGGAAATATGGCCCACCCGGCATTGATTACAAGAATGGAAGAAATCCATTTGTTATAGTGTATGGGCTGGTGTTCAGCAGATCGGAATTTATGGAAATCGTCAAGACTAGGGATCCAAAAGAAGGTAGTCCGTCAAGGATGAGATTATCTGTATTTTTGAGGCATATTGTAAGGGAAAAACATATAACGCGAGACGAAGCAGGTTTGATATTGCAAGAAACTTTTAAAGTGATTAGAAGACCAGGGATTGAAGATCTTACGCTTAGAGATTTTTATAATGCACATGTCGTTTGGACAAGGCAACATTTAACAAATAGACATAGCGTACATCAAGATACTTTTCTTGCAGCAGGATGCCACCACGCGGCAAGAAGATTCCGTTTTCAAAACGTAGATGGTAGGCATGCTGATGAGCATGCAGTAGGAGCCGGTAAATTAGTTGAGGTAGTGGATACTATGCAGGCGGTTACCGGTAGGCTTGAGCGCGGAAAGGAATTGACGACATTCGAACAGGGGCTTGTAGGGCTGCAAAGAATGGTAGCGAGAGCATCAGGCTTTTTTCGTGTTGTTCAAGATGGTTATCAGGAGTTTTTAAGCGATAAAGACAGGGAAGTTTTAGAAGAAAAGCTTAGAGAAGAACATGAAAGAGACAAGGGTATGAGGAAAGTGCCAAAAAGACCGGTGAACCTTAGGGAAGATAAAATAGTTAGAACAGGGCTTTTAGAGGAAGCCCTGGATATAGCGAATGAAAGTATAAGAGTTGATTAAATAGCGCTAGTAGGCATTTGTGCAGGCGGTAAAGCATCCGGTGGATTTTGCGTATTTTCCGATTTTACAGGAGATTCTCCAGCTTCCAGAATAGGCTTTAAAACTAATGAAATTCCGGCAAGACCGACTGCGAAGAATAAGAAGAGAATAACACCCAAAACCATAAAGGTTGGACCAAAGTCTATTATTGAGATTAAAGCGGCGCCCGCTATTTGCGCAATTACATCGCCAAAATCAACGATTGTTTGTAGCGGTCCGGCAGAAACGTTTGTATCTATTTCATTTGTGTTATGTGACTTCGCATAATATTGTTGAAATTTTTGTGCGAAGAAACTTTGTACGGCAGGGAAAGCAGCGGCATAACCGATACTCGCCAACATACCGGCAAGAATAACCCATCCCAAGTCGGTTGAAAAGCCGAGCATGGCTATTGCAACAGATGAAATCAATGAGCCAGCATAAATAAAAAACGGTTTTCCAAATCTATCCGCCAGTTTTGAAAATGGGATTTGGCAGATAAATAATGGCATTCCAATCAAAGCAATGATCACTCCGGACATCATTGGGTTTACATGATTTGCGGTTATAACTTTATCAACAACATAAATAAGAACAAAAGTTGATACAAAAGTGTCCCAAAGGCTAAAGAACATCGCTATTCCTGTTGCCCAAACGAGTGGCCATTGTGGTTCCGGCGTGAAAATATGAAACAAACTTTTGAAAGAATCTTTCATGCCTTCAATCATGCTTTCTTTATCCTCAGCTGCAGTTGGTTGCACCTGCTTCAAAATAATGACATTTTTATTCGACATTTTATCTTTTAAAGATTCGGCAGACTCTTCTATTTTATTTAGCCCCATTATCGCGGAAGAAACGAAAAATCCTTTTAATCCGGATGCCATTTCTGCAGGAGATAATTTGTTTAAAACCATATCCGAATCCATCTGATCAAGTGACGTGTCATATTCGGCCTGATCAAAAATAACAGTGATGAAAAGAAGATAGAAGGCCGATACAACAAGGATGAATACGAACGGCAAATTGTCGAAAAAAGTTATAAAGTTAATAACAGTTGCAAGCAATAATCCAACTAATAAGCCAAGAGAGTCGGCAACATTTTTTTGCGAAAGAGATTGAGAATATTCTTCGGGCGAGGATATATTGAGAATATATGAAGTCATTGTGATGTGGTGGAAATCATAGGCACAGCCATATATCAAAACAGCAATAAATGCGATAAGCGTTACTTGTGCGGCCATGATAAAGATGACCATTGAGCCCATAATACAGAGAATTGCGAATATCAAAATAATTCTTTTAGGCATTAGTTTTTGGAGGTAACCAATCGGGACGTCCATAAGGGTGGAAACCAGATTGGAAAGCGACATAAAAATACCTATAAAAATGATCTCAAAATGCGCATTAAGCCAAAGGGTGATTGTCACCGTCGCCATGCTAAAAATCATGGAAAATAACATGCATGTAAGATAGAAAATCAGCTGTTTGCCAGTTTTTATGTTTGTCTTCTTAAGGAGGAAATTATACGCGCTCATATTTGAAATATTTTGCCTAATTATATCAAGCCTTGATTATTAAGCAAAATGTGAAATAATATTTCCGCATATCGTACCGTTCTATGGGCAGGTACCAAAGTGGCCAAATGGGGCAGACTGTAAATCTGCTGACTCCGGTCTTCGGGAGTTCAAATCTCTCCCTGCCCACCAACACGTCGTTCGCCGCAGGCGAACATAGGCGGATATAAATAAAACACAATATTCTATATAGGACTCACCTTAGAGTCCCTCTACGACTTATATAGAAATTATATAATTTTCTATATGAATTATATATAAATCTTATATAACCAGCATAAGGGATATAAAATACATCTAAATCAATCCGTCAAATGTCCATCTTCCAAATCCAAGTCCTCGTTTCTTTTCTCGTCGGTGGCATTGTTATCGCGATGCAGACTTTGATCGGCGAGCGTTTGAACGCATACTGGCGTGGAGTTATTTTGGCTTTGCCAATAACATGCGCGCTTGGCGTATTTTTCACAGGACTTGCGACAACTCCGGCGGACGCGGTTCGTGTTGCTACAGTTGTTCCGGCCGCATTAATGTCAGACTTTTTATTTGTAGGAGTTTTTGCAGTATTATCATCCTTTGGCTTAGCGACAGCGCTTTTTGGAGGATTTTTAGCATTTTTTGTATCAGCCTTTTTTGTAATCATTTATCCGCCAAGCACATTTTTAATATCTGTTTTATATGGTTTGCCGGGTATAATAATTCCATATTTGGTCGTTAGAAAATTGCCACAAATGGACAAATTTAAGGTTTATCCAATGAACGCAAAACACATATTTTTGCGTGGATTTTTAGGCGGATCGGTAATTGCGATTATTCTTATTCTTTCAAAAACTTTGGGAAATGTTTGGGGAGGCGTTGCTTCTGCATTTCCAATTATCTTCACTTCCACATTTATTATTTATTACGTTCTGCAAGGCAAACACGTGATTCCTTCAGTTGCAAAGTCTTTGTTTTTTCCGGGTGCGCTTGTTTATATTTTACACATGCATATCTCGGTTTTGACTTTTGAAAAATACGGAATTTGGCTCGGAACTTTGTTTGCGTATATTGCGGTATTCATTTTCTTGCTGATTTACAGCTGGGTCAGAAATAAATTTTTAAAATCGACTTGACTTAGAAAGAAATATCCGTAGAATTAGATTCACATTTGTTCTTTACAATTTAAGAGGCTCCTTCGGGAGCTTCTTTTTGATATATGGAAAATTTATATTGTTATAGGCGCGGTTTTAAGCTAAAATCCGAAATGCCACTTGGAAATAGCAAACTCATTCGAATAAACTTATACGGAGAGGTACCCAAGAGGCTGAAGGGGCGGGTTTGCTAAACCTGTAGGGGGACATTAGTTCCCGCGAGGGTTCAAATCCCTCCCTCTCCGCCAAATACATGCGAGAAAAAGTGCAGAAATTAGTCGAGCGAAGCGAAAACTTATTTCAAACTTTTTCAGTTTTTCCCTTGTGCAACAAAAATTAAAACATGAGCAAGATCAACAAATTCATTTACTGGACGCCGCGAATTTTATCGATAATATTCATAGCTTTCTTGGCATTATTTTCATTGGACGTTTTTTCATCCGAATCGAGTTTCTGGCAAATAATACTTGGATTATTGATACACAATATTCCGGTATTCGTTTTATTGGCGATCTTAATCATTTCCTGGAAATATGAAATAGTAGGAGGAATCGCTTTTATTTTAGCGGGGCTGGCATATATCGTATTAATAGTCGCAGATGCGCTAAAAAATCAGTTTGAGTGGTATATGATAGCTTGGACTATACAAATTTCAGGAGTGGCATTTTTCATAGGAATATTATTTTTAATCGGGTGGTTTAAAAAGAAAAAATAACCATTAAAATATAACATTCCGCAAATTACTCGGCAGCAGCTTCCATGGCCGCAGACGAAGTCTCGCCTGCTATTTGTTGAGCCGGGCTAAACATTCCATCAATCAATCTTTGCATTTCGGTATATACGGAAACGTAAAAAGCTATAGCGTATTCATCCAAATTTAAAGTATCATTTTCAGATAATGTTCTGGCTAATGCGGCTTCGTCCAAAGATGTGCCGGTTGCGGATGGTGAGTTATCGACTAAAACTTCTATAATTTTTTTAAAACCGCGTATACCTGCCAAATATTTAGACAGAGACGCGTCGGCTAAAACGTCATTAATTGTACCGGAAACAATCGGCTTTCTAAGGCTTTGACCTGCAACAAATTTATGTTGATATGCTACATATAAATTGCCGGCAACTTGGACCCCTCTTAATTTTGCTTGCGCAAGAAGTTCTGTTTTTTTGGAATCCTCAGGTTGTTCGTATAAGTCGTCGGTTGATCTTCGATTTTGTGCTTCAGACATTTTGTTTGGATTAATGATAGGGGGCAATTATTATACACATCGGAAAAGCGGTCAATAGAATTTAAACAGTGATTTAAAAGTTTCATAATTACGGTTTTTCAGGCTACAATGTAATCAGATAACAAGCTATTTTATGATGAATTATAATTTTATGCCATTTGGATGGGTCTTTATGATCATTTTTTGGGTTCTTGTGATAGCCGGAATCGTCGCTTTGATAAAGTGGATGATCGATCAAGGTAAAACGGAGAGCAAAGGAAGCAGATCTGCAATGGAAATTCTTAAAGAGAGGTACGCAAAAGGCGAGATAAATAAAAAGGAATTTGAAGAAAAGAAAAAGGATTTACGTTAAAACCATGAGCTTTTTTTGTCCAAAATGCAAAATGTATAGATTGGAAATAGTTGAATCAATTAAGGTGGAGCCCGGACCAAGCGATGACGATAAGTTGATTCAAACTGTGCGTTGTCCATGCGGATTTGAAGGAATCGCAGTTTACGAAGAATCTCGCCGTGGGGCGGATGACGCAGTTAATCATACAGGCTACTTTGTGCCGGAAAATAAAACGGTAGAGCTTGAAAAAGCTATTAAAAATAAAGAGAATATAAACGTGAGAGATTTTACAATCAATCGTGAAACGGGATATTCATATGATGGATTTGAAATGAAGTTGGAGCATAACAATACTTAATTATGGCGGAGATAAAGCGCAAATGGGATTTGCTTACAAAAGAGAGGAGGGCGGGACTTATTCGCGAAATAATCACATATTTTAAAGAGGAAAGAGATGAGGAAATTGGTATGCTTGCATCTGAAGATATTTTGGATTTCTTTTTGGAAAACCTTGGCAAGGATATTTATAAAAGAGCAGTTGATGACTCAAAGGCTCTTGTTAAACAGAATTTTGAAAATCTCGAGATTGATTTGGACCTTTTGCTGAAATAAAAAAACTAGATGGAATATTCCGGAAAATTTTGTAGCGCTTGACAGGTTTTATTTTAGTGCTAAAATAAACCCTTATATTAATAATTCTAAAAAATATGAATAAATCTTTAGTGGCGTTAAGTGTTGTTGCAAGTATGTTAGGGGCAGATATGGACGTTGATGCAAAGCCAAAGCATCATCACGCAAAACCACATGCAATCGCAAAAGCTCCTGAAAAACCAAAAACGGATTATCCTGAATTTTGGCAAGATATGGGGCCGGAAGGAACTTATTCTGTAGATATTTATGTATTAGTTGATGGCACAAGGGCTGCTTTCTTTAAAAATTTCTCAGGCGATTGTTTTTGGATTCCGGAATGGGCAATCCCAAAAAATGCTACAAGAGTTAATGACGCGGGAAAAAGAACTTTACCTTCTGGAATGAAGCATCCTGCCTGCACACGCAATGGTTATACTCCAAGACATTTTGAAGACAACGCCGAGTCAGCCGCATCAAAACGCTATCAGCCAAGAGGTGGTTATAAAGAGACTTTTCAGCAATGGGAAAAGAGAACGGGTGGCGTGAGAGGAAGTGGAACAAGGGGGAGATAAAACAGAATTATTTATTTTGACGCTGCAGTTGTACCATTTGCACAAAATCTAAAAAAGTGCTATAATATAACTAAATATTATGTTAACAATGAGAAATATGGAAGATTCTCCACGTGCAGCAGATTATTTGGGGCCAGGAGGTCTAAAAACCATTGAGTCGGCAGACGATTTAGATTGTGTGGGAAAATTTTTTTTGACCAAAGAGTTGCATATAGAAATTCAACAACCGGTAGGTCGCAGTATTGGAGTGCATCTTGACGCATGGACAATGGTCGTAGTTGAGCACATCAGCCAAAATTTTATACGAGTGAAAGTTAATGGAGTGACATTAAGCATTGGGAAACAAGCTCTTCCATATCCATTTGAAATTGCGTTAGTATAGGTTTTTATTTTTGACATTGCCGAATTTTCTGAGAGAATGAATTTACATACTTCATAATTTTTCTATTCATGCTAGAAAATATTTCAAACCAGCACCTGAAAGGGTGGTTGGACGGGGTGGTTGTACTTTTAAAACCGGATTCAGTTTATCTTTGCGATGGATCTGAAGCGGAAAAACTGGAGTTGACTAGTCAGGCTTTAAAGACGGGCGAGCTAATCGAATTGAATCAGGAAAAACTTCCGGGTTGTTATTATCATCGAACAGCTTCAAATGATGTTGCGCGAACAGAGCATCTAACGTTTATTTGCACAAAAGAAAAACACGACGTTGGACCAACGAATAATTGGATGAGTCCGGAAGATGCAAAAGCGAAAGTCGGAGCGCTTTTTGATGGCGCAATGAAAGGTCGCACAATGTATATTATTCCTTATGTTATGGGGCCGATTGGTTCTCCTCATGCAAAAATCGGGGTCGAAGTTACGGATTCAATTTACGTTGTTTTGAATATGCGAATTATGACGAGAATGGGTGCGAAAGCGCTTGAAATGCTCGGCAATTCAAATGATTTTAATCGCGGGATGCATTCAAAAGGAGATCTTAATGTTGAGCGTCGTTTTATTTTGCACTTTCCGGAAGAAAATACAATTTGGAGCATTGGTTCAGGATATGGCGGAAATGTTTTATTGAGCAAAAAATGTTTGTCACTCCGGATCGCGAGCTTTCTTGCGCGTAAAGAAGGATGGCTTGCAGAACATATGTTGATTGTTGGGATTGAAGATCCAAAAGGTCAAGTTACATACATCGCGGCCGCGTTTCCAAGCGCATGTGGAAAAACAAATCTTGCAATGATGATTCCACCGGAATCCATGAAGGGTTATAAAATTTGGACGGTTGGTGACGATATTGCATGGATGAATATTGGCAAAGATGGGCGTCTTTATGCGATAAATCCCGAGAATGGATTTTTTGGAGTTGTGCCGGGAACGAATATGAAAACAAATCCAAACGCAATGAGGACAATGCGACAAAATACAATTTATACAAACGTGGTTTTGAATCCGGAAGATAAAACGGTTTGGTGGGAAGGGCATGATGAAAGCGCGCCGGAAAAAGCAATTGATTGGCAAGGAAATGAGTGGACGTCGGATATGTTAGACGCAGATGGAAAAAAGGTAAAAGGCGCGCATCCAAACTCCAGATTTACGGCTCCTGCAAGCCAGTGTCCGTGCATTTCGCCAAACTGGGAAAATCCGGAAGGAGTCCCGATTTCCGCAATTATTTTTGGAGGTCGTCGCGCAAAAACTGCGCCGCTAGTTTATCAATCACGTGATTGGCAGAATGGCGTTTACGTTGGTGCGACAATGGCTTCGGAAAGAACCGCAGCGCAATATGGAAAGCAAGGTGAGCTTCGATATGATCCAATGGCAATGTTGCCTTTTTGTGGATATAACATGGCGGAATATTTTAAATATTGGTTGGAATTTGGAAAGCGCATGGCGAATCCACCAAAAATTTTTCACGTGAACTGGTTTCGCACAGATGCTGACGGCAAATTTTTATGGCCGGGTTTTGGTGAAAATCTACGCGCAATTGAATGGGTCGTAGATCGCTGTAATAAGCCTGAAAACAAAGACAACGCCGACGAAACTGCAATCGGTTTTGTTCCAAAATCGTCTGCAATAAACACTTCTGGTCTTGAAATTTCGCAAGAAAATTTGGCGGAACTTTTGCGAGTTGATAAAGAAGAATGGCTTAAAGAAGTTGAAAATCGAAATGAATTCTTCAAACAATTTGGCGAAGATTTGCCGGTTGAA
>JBAYGM010000008.1:0-15021 GCA_041666705.1 Candidatus Altimarinota bacterium
ACTTCCAGCATGCCTTCAAAATGATCTTTATGCGGATGCGAAAGGATCATTAAATCTATTTTTCTATTCAAATGACCAAGCGTTTGACCAGTTAATTTTACGGCAGACGAACCCGGCCCGGCATCAACCAAAATTGTTTTATTTTCAGTGCTTTTTATTAAGATGCAGTCACCTTGGCCAACGTCCAAAAAATAGATGTGCAACTTGTTATCCGGCAGTTCGCTCAATAAAAATACTGATACAAAAATAATAATCGAAATAAAAATTGCCGCATATTTCATGCAAGCAATTTTTTCACATGTGTGTTAAATTTCTCTAAAAAGTTTATGAATAATTTCTGAAAATTTATTAAACTTTATCGTTCGCTAATTTTCTACCATAGTTCATGACTCCAAATCCAAGAGCTGCGATCATTAACGCATAAACTCCGGCTGGGCCTGTTGCTGGTAATTCAGGAATAAGAACTTTTGTTAATACACCAACGCTTTCGTTGCCTTTTTTATCTTTTGCCGTGAGTTTGAAATTATATTCTTTTCCAGGAGAAAGTTTTGCAACTTCAAATGTAACGGTTTTTAAATCAAGTTTCTTGAAAACTGAATAATTTTTACCGCCATCGTTGCTTTTATACAAAACATATTCTTTGAAATCGCCGGCAATATTTAAGCTTGCTGTCCATGTCAATTTTGCCTTGTATTCAACGTTTTCACCATTGAAATTCGTTGCATCTTCCGGTGGAGTAATATCTTTATAAATTGGTGTAAATTCTTTTGTGTTTTTTGTTTCATCAACTAATTTTCCGTCAACGTCCAAAACTCCTTTTACTAAAAGCGTATGTGCTTTTTCATTATCAGATTCTTTAATAGTGAGCGTAACTGTTGTGTCGCCTTCTTCAAGCTTTACACCTGTTATCTCAAGTGTTTTTTCAGGATTTTCTTTTTGGACTATTGCAAAATTCGTCACAGGGTCAACTGATAATGCGATTTTTTTGCTGAAAACAATTTTAATCGTTTTTTCGTCAACCGCTTTAACTGATTTGACTTCCGTTGTGCCAACTTCCGGTGCCGATGGAAGGACTTCTGCTGCCGGCTTATCCGCAACAACATCTGCCTGTTTTACGTCAGTGACGGCAGGATCCGCTGGAAGCTTGCCCGTCTCTGCCGCTGGATCCAAAGCTGAATCAGTTGTTGCAACCAATTTTTCAACATGCTCTTTATCTGTTCCTTTGAACAAAAGCGCATCTGATTTTCCGCTAACAACAACTTCTTCTTTTTCACCTTTAAGATCCCCGCCGAGTGTTAATAAATATTCCGTTTCCGGAATTTGGATGTCCGTTGTAAGCAAGACGGTTTTTTTTGTCATATCTCCCGTATCTATCTCCGCCTTGCTGACTTTTAATAGATCAAGAGTTTTATTATCTTGTATTGTAAATAAATCTTGTGCGTTTTCAGACAAAACAACTGCAACTGAAAGCCCAACTTTTACCGTTACCGCATCAACAGCTTCAACTTTTTCAATTTTAATGACGTTTGAATCATCTTGGGTTCCTGGTGCAACCGCTTTATTTCCTTCATCTTTTGGCATAGAAACAAGCGCCGCCGAAAGATTGCTCATTGGAACCGAAAACACTTCCGGGCTATAAAAGTCGCTTTCGACGCCTTTTGCATCATAAGCCGTAACAACAAAATAATAAGTTTTTCCATTTTCCAAATTAACAACTACGTATTTGAGAGTATTACCAGCATCAAGTGATTGTGTGTATTTAGCCTCGTTATCGTTTTTTACAGATACCGTGCCGTAATAGACTTTGTAGCCCGCAACGTTGCCTTTGGCAGCCTCCCATTCAAGACTAACCGAAGAATCACCGGCAGTTGCTTTAAGTGTGTTTACGTCGCCTACAACAGTTGTTACTGCTGGCGTTTGAGCCAACTCAGCTTTCGCCGTTTTAATCACAACTGCGCATGGAGCGAGTACCATAACTGCAACGAGCAATGAAGATGCAAAAATCTTTATTTTTTTCATATTTATTTTTGTTATTTGTTTTTGTTATTTGTTTTTGTATTTATTTATATCTATATATTTTACCAAAAAAATCCGTCCAAGTCAAGGTTAGTTGACTCAAACGGATTGAGCGAGGGGTAATCTAAGGTTCTCTAGTCTTCTTCTGTTATATCCTTCATCCTATCGGCTTCTTTGTGCATTTGCTTCTCAAGCTCAGGATCATATTTCTTACCTATCTTCTCGTCATATTCCGATGATCTTTCGTACGCAAGCATAAACAACTTCTTAAATGCGTCAGCAACTTCACGGCTCTCTATTATTGCGCCAAATTTTTCTTTAAGCGACATTATTGTCACTTTATCGTCATAAATATCAATTTCCGGCGAAATTCTATATTTCACAGGAATTATTTTTGAAGTTCTAATGTGTGCTTTATCTAAACCCTTGATTCTGAAAGAATCTTCCGTATAAGCCAAAATAGCCTTAACCGGAATCCCTCTGCGCGTGCGCCTATCGTAATATTCCGGAAAATAGCCCGGCATAAACGAATGCTGATTTTCAACCGACGCATAACCCAAAATTGCTGATCTTGCGGTCAACGTATCTTCGTATACGCTGATAATTCCTTCTACGCCTTCATAAAATTTGATCTTTAATTTACCAGTTGGATGCCTGTGAATTGCTTTAAATTCCGGCAAAACTTTCTTTGCGCGCTGAATATTCGTTTCTACTTCTTTAAGATTCTCTTCCAACATACTCACTATTCTTTCCGGATTTTCCGCTATAAAAACCATTTTTGATTTTTCTTCATATGTACTGACAAGGCCTTTCGTTATTAATCCGTTTAAAACGTGATAACCGTTTGTGCGTGTTATCTTGGCTTTTTTTGAGATTTCAGTAACCGTTGAAGGCCCCATCTCCAGCAATGCGAGATAAATCTTGGCTTCCTTGTCGGTTAAACCGAATTTTATGAGGTCTTGGAACATGGGGATTTGTTAGGTGTCGCTTCGCGACGTTTTGTTTATATGTGCCGTACGTTCCGCTTCGCAGAACTCCCGGCGTTGTGTCAAAAAAAATATACAAAATTATCCATATACTTTCTTTTCCGCGTAAAATATAAAACTCTTTTAAATAAATATCAATGCTTTTTTTGTGAATTTGCTCACCGCTTGGACGTCTATCAGAATGTTAACATTTTGATAAAATCTATTGACAATTCTATCTAAAACTACTAAATTTGTACCCTGAGATAAGTTTTGATATTTGAGTTATGCTCTTTGTTATGAGAAAATAGTAAAAGTTAATGTTTTTTGAAGTCGCACAATTATGTCAATTAATTTACACACATGTACAAAAAACTAACATCAGAGGACTATATAACATCGTCTATAATAAGATTTGGCAGTCATAAAAGATATATACAAGAAAAATTGCTTGTTGATTTTTTTGCTGTCAAAGGAAATTTGAAGATTGCTGAATATTTACGTGAATATATTCAACAGCATCTTTCAGAATTTCAATCTAAGAGTAGAATTCGCATTTTAGATGTTGGTCCTGCGATTGGTGCACTTACAACAATGCTTGTTTTGCAAGAACTGGATAAATTTGGCCTTATGGATAAAGCCCAGGTTTATCTTATTGATGTTTCCGAAAGAGTTATAAATAGCACTCAAAATCTTGATTTCTTTTATCCTAAAACTATCCTTGATGTTTCTTTAAAAGCAAAGATATTCAAAAAGTTAAAATCGTCAAAAGCGATTATACAATCAGCTGAATCAATGCCTTTTAAAACAAACTTTTTCGATATTGTTTTGGCGGGATTCTTATTTCATCACCTTCACGATTCAATCAAACCCATTGTCGCATCTGAAATCGAAAGAACCGTCCGAAAAGAAGGCCTTATAGCGATTGCTGAAGAGTGGTTTGAGGATTATAAAAAAGATTATGCACATGAGCATATTGGAGACGAAATTCCATTGGCTTTTGAGTCTATAATTAAAATGGAAGATATGGTCGCACTGTTTAAAAATATCGATATAAAATCTCAATCCAACTCGGAAGATATACCAAAAGAGAATTATTATTATTTCTGTGCTGAAAAGAAATAATTTTATATCTTATAGACTTTGCGAACACCGGCTATTCTTTCTAAATCAAAAATCAGCTCGCAGAGCTGATTTCCATTTTCAACGTCAATAATAAACTCGTCTGTAATCGTTTTTGTTGCCTTGCGTGACATTGTGCGTACATCTTCTATATTAATGCCTCTTGAGGCCATTATTTGCGTAATTTTATTTAAAATACCTACCACATCATCTGCTTCTATGATAATTTTTACAGTTTTGTGATTTTTTGATTGCGGATAATGATTTTTGACCATGGAATCTGAAATTTCATCATCTGAATAAAGCTTTGAAAGTGCCGCGCAAGGCCTTTCTCTTCCGCTACCAACCTTGTTTAGCATATCTTCCATATTTTCGTATAAGCATTTGTCTTGAATGATTTTTGCAATACGATGCTTTTCTTTTTTAAAAGTGGTGTTTATTATTTTTTGAAACAGTAAATCCATTTTATCTTCCCCTCGCCTTATATTGGACTCCTTGTCCGAATCAAACCAATTTGATATGTGATGTCTTGCTCTATCGGTTTTTACAAATTCAATCCAATCAAGCAAAGGCCCTTTTTGGCTTTTACTCACAATTATTTTCACTATATCTCCATTTTTTAATGTCGCTAGCGGATGAGTTTTTATGCCGTTTATGATAGCTCCCGAACATTGATGCCCCTCTTCTTCGCTTATCGCATAAGCAAAATCAACACATGTGGATTTTTCAGGTAAATCAAATATCTCGCCTTGCCCTGAAAAAACAAAAATTTTATCGCTCAAAACGTCAAGCTTAAGCTGATTTATGAAGTCTAAAGGATTATTTGTTCTTTCGTGAATCGCAATAATGCTTTTTATTAAATTACCACTATAGACCTTCTCCTTATCCATAATCATCGAATATTTATCCATTTCTTCGGTCAATATTTGAATATGAATTGAATCACCTTTTGTATCGAAAACCGTTGTGTGCAAGCCCCTGTAACCATTTATTTTTGGCACGGCGATGTAATCCTTAACCGCATATGGCTTTGGTGGATATATCCTGTGAATCGCGCCAAGAACCTTATAACAGTTATCAACGCTGTTTGTTATTACCTTGATTGCGCTGCTATCGCTAACCGGATCAAAATTGTTTTTTTTCTGCTTAATAGCGCGATAAATATGATATTCGTGCTTTTTAAATGAAACTATTTTTAATGAAATTTTGTTGTGAAAAAATTTTGACAATCCTTTTTTAAGCTGTGAAGTATGACCTGAAAGATTCTTTAAAACATCTCTATATTTATTTTTTATCTCTTCGTAATCCCTTGGGTTTAGCACTTTAAAACTTAAATTTTCAAGCTCCCAAGCCCACTGCCTGAGTCCTAATATATTTGCGATTGGGCAATATATTTCAAGCGTTTCCGTGGCTATAGAACGCTTTCTTTCGTCTTTTGGCATAAACTCTATCGTACGCATGTTGTGAAGTCTATCGGCAAGCTTAACAAGTATTACGCGTACATCTTTAGACATAATAAAAAACATCTTCTTTAAAGCTTCCGTCTGCCTCATTTCCGGATTGCTTTCATAATGAATCTTTGCAAGCTTTGTGACCCCATCAACCATATCTTTTATACTCTCGCCAAATTCATTTTCTATTTGATCAAGACTTATTTGGCTCTTCTCTATAACGTCATGAAGCAGTCCCGCGGCGATCATTTCTTCGTCATCACGATTAAATTTTGAAAGTATTTTAGCAACCTCTATTGGATGATTTATATAATCTTCACCCGAATGACGTTTCTGATCCTTATGCGCATTATACGCAAAAGAAATGCTCTTTTTTAAAAAAGGATTTTTAAACACAATTGTTTCGCCATTTTTCGTTGCCATGACGTTTTCGGACCTTATATATTCCACACTTACCCCCGCAAGATAACTGCAAAATATATTTGTGTCAATAACTTTACACAAACTTTAACTTGCGTAAAACTAAAAAGGATAACGAAACTAGCTTTTACATCTTCTCCGGGCATTCTATCCCTAAAATACTAAGTCCTGTGTGAAGTATTTTGGCTACTGATTCAGTTAATTTTATGCGTAAATCTCTTTGGTTTTCGCTATCCGCCTTCAAAACCGGCGTTGTGTGATAAAAAGCATTAAAATTCTGCGCAAGATCATATAGATAATTCGTAAGAAGATTTGGTCTGTATTCTTTTGCGGCAAAAATAATGTGTTCCGGAAATTTCACAAGAAGACGTGCCACCAAAAGCTCTTTTTCATCTATAAGCTCCGCCGGTGCAGACTTGCTTACATTGTCCGATTCTGCGATTGCATCAAACAGTGAAACTTGGCTTGCAATACCGGATTTATCCTTTGAAGTTTTTTTCTTTTTTGAACCAAATTCATCTTTATATTTTTTAATGATGCTTACCGCGCGAGTATATGTATATTGCAAATAAGAAGCACTATTACTTTCAAATGAAAGCATTTTATCCCAATCAAAGACTATGTCGGTTGTTCGATTTTGACTTAAAATATTATATTTTACAGACCCAATTCCGGTCATATTCGCAATTGAATCTTTTTCTTTCTCTTTAAGGTCGGGATTTTTTTGTTCAATTATTGCTTTTGCTCTTGAAATAGCCTCTTTTAAGACTTCGTCCAAAAGAATTATATTACCTTTTCTGGTGCTCATTTTTTCATCTTTGAAATCCATTCTCCCAAAGTCTATATGTGTACATTCGGGTTTTTCCCAGCCCAAAAGATCAATTGCTCTAAAGAGTTGTTTGAAATGAAGAGATTGCGATTTATCAACAACATAAAGTAATTTTATTGGATGCCACGTTGCAATTCTATGTTTGATAGACGCGATATCGCGCGTTGAATAAAGAGTTGTGCCATCTGATTTTTGCACAAGATAAGGGGAAAGTTCGTCATTTGGATATTTTACGATGTATGAACCTTCTTCTCCAATCGTGAACACACCTTTACTTTTACCTTCCTCTAAAACAACATCCATTTTGTCATTATAATAACTTTCGCCAAGAATATAGTCGAAGTGAATTCCCGTAAGTGCATCGTATGTTTTTTGTATATCTTTTAAGCTCAAATCCTTAAACCATTCCCAAATCTTCATGTTATCTTTATCTTTTTCTTCAAGCTTTTTGAATTCAGCGCGCGCCTTGTCTTCAAGCGACGAATCGTGCTCCGCCTCATCGTGAAATCTGACATATAATTTCAACATTTCGCTTATTGGATCTTCTGCGATTTTCTTTTTATCTCCCCATAAATTATATGCAACTATGAGCTTGCCGAATTGCGTTCCCCAATCACCAATATAGTTGATCCCTATAACGTTATATCCAAGAAATTTATAAATATTTACTATTGCTTGGCCTATAATTGTTGAAAGAAGATGGTGAACCCCAAGCGGCTTTGCGATGTTTGGAGCGGAAAAATCAACTACAATATTTTCATTTTGGCTGTTGTCTATTTTGCCATATGGAGATTTGCCGGCAATTATATTTTCAAATTCATCTTTGATCCATGATTTGTTCAAAGTGAAATTTATAAAACCGGGCTCTACAAATGCAATTTCACTTATATAATGAGGCTTTTCGAGATGAAGCATAAGTCCGTCATAGACGTCTTTTGGCTTTATTTTAAGTGGTTTTGAAAGCATCAGCGCGATATTTGAAGAGTAATCTCCAAAATGCGCTTCTCTTGGAAATTCAATTGTGAAATTCGGAATTTCGGAAAGTTCTGAAAATGATTTTTGCGCAGCCGTTTTCACTATTTCATATAATTTATCTTTTATTAAACGTGTTTCCGATTTTTTAGTTTCTTTGGTTTTTTTAGCCGGAGTTTCTTTTGAAGCTTGCGGTTTTTCTTGTTTTTCAGACTTTGATTGGGCTGGTTTTGCCGGCTTTCCTATTGCGATTTCTTGCATTGGAGTTTCTTTTTCGGCTATCTGACGACCTGTCCCTGAAGTTATTTCTGTTTTTTGGCCGTGCTTAATCGTCCACAATCTTGCGGTTGGCTTGATTGGTCCGTGTGCAAATTTTTGCTTTAAAACAACACGTTTTGGATCTTGCGTAAACTGCGCATCGGAGATTCCAGTTTTGCCGGTAACTCCCAAATCAATCTCAAACATCTTATCGCCAAGAATGTGAATTTCCGCAGTACCTCCGCAATATTTCGTTATTACTCCGGCGATTTCCTTTGTAGTGCTTTTTAATTTTTCCATATCCATAGTGCCTGCATTTTCAACAAACACACAAATATTTTTTGAAAAAGGCATAATAGCGGTTCGTTCACTTTCATATGTGTTCCACATCCTTGCAATAACTCCGGCGCGATCTTTATATACAACTTCTCCTTGTTCCACGTGAAAAAGTTTTGCTGAATTTCTTATAACAAATGGCTCTGTTCCGCTTGCAAACAGTATTTCCAAATCTCCACAAAGCTCTTCCGTATCTATTCCCCAAACAGGCATTTCATATTTTGCTGATGCGTAATTTAAAAGATTTTCGAGTGTTGAATAAAAAATCACATCTGATTTTGAAAATGATTTGAATATGCGTTCCAAAAGGGGAATATGCTTAGCTGCATCAACCCCAAAATCACTTAAATATTTTCGCCAAATTGCAATTTTTGGATTACTTTCTATACCATTTTTTGCCACGGCTTTCTTTTCCGCAATTGCGCCGAGCAGCAATTGCTGGCTTACGGAAACGATTTTTTCGTTTTTTATGCCTTTAAGCAGAATAATACCAAGATTATATTGTGGAAAAACTCTGCCGATTTGAGAATTTATTCGAAAGTTCATAAATTAATGTTTATATCAATTTATCAAAAATTCTAAAAATGCGCCAGGGGAGTGAATAGAAAACCCCATTTTAAAGCCATTTTAAAACCGTCGCATTGCAACGTTTGCATAAAGCTTGTACAATATATAAAAATAAACTCCTCACTAAAATGAAAAAACTTTTTATTGCGCTTTTAATCCCGCAACTTGTTGGCGCACTTGGGTCTATGTTCACAATGCCAAACGTCAATGTTGGCGGATGGTATTCTGTGCTTCATAAACCTGTATTTAATCCACCAAGCTGGGTCTTTTCTCCGGTTTGGGTAACCTTGTTTGTGCTAATGGGAATTGCCCTTTATTGGGTCTGGAAGCATGGAATTGAGAAAAAAGACGTCAAAACCGGAATGTGGCTTTTCGCGATACAATTGTTTTTCAACGTGCTTTGGTCGGGCTTATTTTTTGGCTTGCATGACCCGTTCTTGGCATTTATCGACATCTGTCTTTTGCTCATATTCATAATACTTACAATTTTCCAATTCCAAAAGGTCAGCGTACATGCCGGCTTGATAATGCTGCCTTATTTATTTTGGGTCGGATTTGCAACAATTTTGAATTATCACATCTGGATTTTGAATATATAAACAAAACTTGCGATTTTTTTGACTGATGGGTAAAATAAGCTCTGCAATTACTTAAAAGCTACTTGCAATAGGGAAATGCTCGTCTCATTGAAAAATAAGTTTCCTAACGTCAACTAATTTTTCATTCGACGTCCTTCGCTTCGTAATCGCTAAATACACGCTTACTACGCTTCGGACCGCATTTCTCGCTACTACCTGGAAGGGTCGCATAGTGGTCGAGTGCACCGGTCTTGAAAACCGGAACCCAGTTTTACTGGGTCGCGAGTTCGAACCTCGCCCCTTCCGCCAAAATTTAAAATTTACGCAAGCTTTTATTTCACAACATTGAAAATCGTATCGATCTGTTTGTCGTTTTCGGTGTAAACTTCGGCATCTGCGCCAGGAAATTCAAAAATACCAATTTGACCTTTATCCGGATGAATTGCGACCATGATTCTTTCGCTCGACGTTGGCCCGATCGCTACTTCCACATTTGCATTTGCACCTTCGATAGCACTCCATCCAAGAACTTTGCCGGGAGTATATTTATCAAGCATTTTCTGACCAAGCTCGTGCACCGCAACCCAACCTTTTTCGGGAATAGAAGCTTTATCAACAATTACTTTGCCGCTTGAAATTGATTGATCTGTAATTTCAACCTCTGCGTTAATTTTTGGAATCGATTTTTGTGAGCAACCCGTGAAAGTCAATGAAAGCAATAAAATGGCTAAAATAAGCGATATTTTTTTCATAAATTGGTTGTTAATGGCATTTATATAAATACCAATTTGTAAGAAAAAATACAAGTCACCGTATTAGACAATGATCAATCGCGAATAATCAAACGATTGATCACTATCAAATAATTATTATTTAACAAAAAATATTATGGACAAACACAAACTCATCGCATTACCAATCGCGATTCTTGTTGTGGCAAACATGATGGTTCCGTCTTTTGCATTGGCGGAAAAACTTGATGCAAATAATGGCCTTGGTCTTGGCCGTGAGAACAATAAAGGCTCGAACTTTTGCGTAAGACTCGTTGAAAAAGACGAAAGATTTGAGAAAAATTATGCTGAAAAAGAAACAAAACTTTCTTCAGAAAGAAATGAAAATGATAAAGAACGCATGGGCAGACGTGCAGATGCGGATAAAAGACGTGAGGATAGAAGGACAAGCGTTGACAATAGAGTAGCTAATAGATATCAGAGACTTTATGAGCAAATAGCAAAAACTGATGCTGAAAAATCAGCTATCACAGCTTTCAAAGCTGCTGCTGAAACAGCTTTAACAGCAAAAAGAACTTCTATTGATGCCGCTATAACAGCTTTTAAAACAGCCGTCGATACTGCAACAGCCGCAAGAAGAACATCAATCGATGCAGCTCGAACTGCATATCAAACAGCAACTGAAGCTGCTTTAAAAATAGCCGCTGATCAATGTGCTGCAGGAACAGCTTCTGCAACTGTCAGAACAAATTTCCAAGCTCTTATCAAAATTGCAAAAGATAAATTTGAAGCCGACAAAGCCGCTGCTCCAAAAGTTGGAGTAAATGTTTCCGCTTTAACGGAAACCAAGAGAACAGCATTAGAAAAAGCTCAAACAACATTTCAAGCCGCAATCGAAAAAGCAAAAGCAGATTTAAAAGCCGCATTTGGGACGAATCAGCCGGTATAAATTTATGTGGGGAAAAGTTACATAGATAAGACGCGGGAATTAAACCTCTCGCGTTTTATCAAAAGTAATTCTTGAAGGGTCCATCCATTTACCATCGCCCGCTTGATAAAATTTGAAATAATCCCTACACCCTTTTATTGCGGCTTCTCGATCATCAAACTCTCTATTGTGAACATCCGTATGTTTCCAATTGTCAACTCCCGTAGCTTTCACTTTTTGAGGCAGCCTTGGGTCTGGATGCTGTATCGTAAAAACGAAAACTTCTTCGCCATCTAATAAACACGCACCGATTTTTTTACCGTGTTCCGAATTTACCGAATCTTGCTCTTTATGCCTTGGATTTGCCGCTTGCAATACTTCTCTTCTTAACGCATCCCTTAATGCGCCTCTGCATATTTCTATTGTTTGCAATAATTTTTTTGGCACACGGCCACGCCTTGAAACTTGTGCTTCAAGTTTTGATAATTCCTTTTGTACCGCCGCTGATTCAAGTCCTCGCAAAACGTTTATCCCTGCATAACGCATATAACTAATCTTTTAATAAATGAGAGATTAATTTATATGCAAATGATACTTATTGCAAGCTTAAATTAGCTTGAGGACATTCCAGAAATTATCAATATATTCAGGGCGTCTGTTTTGATATTTCAAATAATAAGCGTGCTCCCAAAGGTCAAGAGTGATAATTGGAGTTTCGTCGAGAGAAAGCGGAGAGTCTTGATTTGGGAGCGAATAAACCTTGAGCTTGTTATTTGCGTCACGAGTAAGCCAAGTCCAGCCTGAACCAAAATGCTTGACGGAAATGTCTGTGAAAAGTTTTTTGAATGCTTCAACTGAGCCGAATTCTTTGGTTATTTCTTCTATAAGGTTGGCATCTGGGGCTTTTTGAGGGCCCATAATTTGCCAAAATAAATTGTGATTAACAAATCCGCCGCCATTGTTTTTGAGGAATGCTCTGTCGGCCTCATCAACTGGTAAATTTTTGATGTTTTTGAGGACATCGTCCGGATTTTCGAATGTAATTTGCGGATATTTTTCAAGCATTGTATTGAATTTATCCAAATATGCTTGATGATGCTTATCGTGATGAATTTGCATCGTTTGCGCGTCGATATAAGGCTCGAGCGCGTCATAAGAATACGGAAGTGGAGAAAGTGTATACATGGTTTCGATTGTTATTTATTTTATTTTATCATATGTAAATTTATAAATTTTCTTGATCAAGGGCTAAAACCGACGCCCCCTCATTTCGTCAGTTTTAGCCGTCATTACATACCACTAAACTAGGTTTAATCTTCATCTTCTTCTTGGTTACCTTGACCTTGATTTTCATATTCTTCGTGTTGACTATAATGACTTCCTCGATCTTCATCTTCGTGATGATCTTCATCTGCGTGACTGTCTTCATCATTGCCGTTATGTTGATCTTCATCTACATGACGATCTTCATCTTCGTGATGATCTTCATCATTATCATCTCCTCCCGGAGTGACAACAATGTTATTTACTGTTACGTTCACTACTGCCGAGCTTCCTACGTTGCCCGCTGCGTCATATGCTTTTGCCATAAGTGCATGGGATGCGTTTGAAAGCGTTGTTGTATCCAGCGTGAATGAGTAAGACGAAGTCGTGTCTGTAGCTTTTAGAACCCCATCTACATAGAGCTCTACTTTTGTGACACCTGTGGCATCAGTTGCATTTACATCAACAACAACTGATGATCCTGACACAGTTGATCCTCCCGCCGGCGCTGTTATTTCTGCAAATGGCGCTGTCGCATCTATAATATTATTCGTAACTATATTTACAGGATTTGAACTCCCAACATTTCCGGCCATGTCATATGCTTTTATCATAAGAGCATGAGCTCCGTTCGAAACAGATGCGGAATTCCAAGAAAATGAATATAACGGTGGTGAAATTAATGTTGCTACAAGCGCTCCGTCTACATATAGTTCGGATTTTGCTATATCTGAACCATCTGAAATGCTTGATGCTACAGCGACTGTGCCCGTAACCGTTGCACTTGCAATTGGAGCCACCAAAACTACAACCGGAGGAGTAATATCTGAAGTCGCGTTGTTAACGGTTACATTCACAATTGCCGAACTACCGATATTTCCGTCTTTATGATCATATGATTTTGCCTGAAGACTATGCGTACCATTCATTGCTAATAATGTATTCCATGAAAATACATAAGGCGAAGTCGTATCCGTGGAAACCAAAATGCCATCCAGATAAAATTCGACCTTTGTCACCCCTATCGAACTAGATTCTATTAAATATTGTTGCATTCTCGTTAAATCGGTTCCGTGCTGAGACTGATAAGTTGCTGTCATATCTGTCCCGCAAAGGAATATATTACCTCCCGGATGTGTACCTTGAAGGGTAGACACATCATATAATTGTCCCGATATTGTTACCACGCATGATGAAAATGGGTCTGTTGCGTTAGCCGTAACGCTTATCGCCCCTGATACCGTCGCGAGATTTGCCGGAGAAGTTATTGTTGCCGTTGGAGGAAGACTGGCTATTGGCGCGGCCAAAACAAGTGCCGGCGCAGCCGCTAACAGTACCATGAAAATTGACGTTAAAATCGCAGCAATTCTTCTGGCAAATGCGTTGTTGTAAAGAATATTTTTCATAATATTTTTGGTTAAATGATTTTAAATATTTTGTATTTAACATCATTCGATTGATGTTCGACCCATGGCTTTTATTTTTTAATTCAAAAATTGGTTTTCGCCACATCAATGTATAATGTATTTAATCCTATCATTTTAGTAGGATTTAAGTCAATATAAAAACGTTGACAGAAAATTAATTAATCAATTCCGATAACTTAACATTTTCCATGGCTGAAATGAGCGTTTTTTGGATTCTTGCCCAAGCACATTTAGCTTTGCATTTTGGGCTAAATTTGCATTTTTTATTTTTTGGAGGAAGACAATCAACGATTGCTCGATTTCCACTAAATAAAAATATTGCATCTTTAATTGAAATATCTTTTGGATTTTTTATCATTTCATAGCCACCATCCCTGCCGCGAATACTTTGAAGCCATTTTGTGCGTTTTAATGGAATCATTAATTGCTCAAGGTATTTCACAGACATTCCTTCTTTTTCACTTATATTGTTAAGTGAAATTGTTTCATTGTTTTTATAGCTTTCCGCAAACCTCATCATTAAGCGAAGTCCGTGGTGTTCCCTTGTTGATAATTTTCCGAAAAGTGACATTTGATAAAGGCTAAATTACAGATGATAAATAACATTTTTCGCAATAAACTTGCTTTGGAAAGTTTGGAGGATATGTGGTTTTTATTTGAGCAGAGCAGGAAGAACACGTTCGAGAATTGAGTTTTCGTGCGGTGCGGATAGAAATACGATTTCTGTGGCGACAATCGGGGCATGTGTGCGGAATTGGGAGATTGAGAGCGCGATATCTTTGCAATTCTTGCGCGATTATATGAAAGTTTTTGCCACAAGATTCACATGCGAAAAGATCTTTTGTAATTGAATCAATGGTTTGCTTTATATCATCAGGAACCACTGTAGTTTGTGGCTTATACTCGTGCTTATCTTGCTCTTTCCATTTATAATTTTTTGCAAGAGCTTGTTCTTTTGTGAGCGGCATATATTCGTGTGCGACAGTTTCGTTATATCCCCAAAGCGACATTTGCGTTGGAAAAAATTCGCCCCATTCTTTGGCGGCCGTCATGTGGGCGATTATTTTTGGAAAAATGGCGTGATATTCTTCTTCAGAATACTGCTTATTTAAGATGCAAAATTTGCCACGATTTATCGCGATGCATCCGAACATATTC